>NZ_JBQOUX010000002.1:0-41438 GCF_052216785.1 Streptomyces sp. JW3
ACTTCGGCCCGCCCGATCAACGGGTGCCGGTGCCGGTGCCGGTGCCGCCGCCCGTGCCCTGCCGGCGCGGCGCTCCGCCACCGGAGCGCCCGGCGGCCGGGGAGCGGCGGCGGCCGCGCCGCGCGGAACCCGAACCGCCGGCCGACTGCGCACGGCGCGGCCGTTCCGGGGCGGGGGCCGGCGCGGGGATGACGACCGGGATGCCGGAGGGGGCCTGCGCGCCGGTGATCCGGCTCAGCTCCTCCTCGCCCGGCCGGACCCGGGTGACCTGCGGGACGATCCCGGCGGCCGACACCAGCCGGGTCATCTCCCGGCGCTGACCGGGCGTGACCAGGGTGATCACGCTGCCGGACTCGCCCGCACGGGCGGTACGGCCGCCGCGGTGCAGGTAGTCCTTGTGGTCGGCGGGCGGATCGACGTTGACGACCAGGTCGAGATTGTCGACGTGGATGCCGCGGGCCGCGACGTTGGTCGCGATCAGCGCGGTCACCTGGCCGCTCTTGAACTGGGCGAGGGTGCGGGTGCGCTGCGGCTGGGACTTGCCGCCGTGCAGGGCCGCCGCCCGGACGCCGCTCTTGAGCAGGTGCTTGGTGAGCCGGTCCACCGCGTGCTTGGTGTCCAGGAACATGATCACCGAGCCGTCGCGGGCCGCGATCTCGGTGGCCGTGCGCTGCTTGTCGTCGTCGTTCACGTGGAGCAGGTGGTGCTCCATGGTGGTGACGGCGCCCTGGGACGGGTCGACGGAGTGCACCACCGGGTCGGTCAGGTAGCGGCGCACCAGCAGGTCGACGTTGCGGTCCAGGGTGGCGGAGAACAGCAGCCGCTGCCCGTCCGGGCGTACCTGGTCGAGCAGGGCGGTGACCTGGGGCAGGAAGCCCATGTCGGTCATCTGGTCGGCCTCGTCCAGGACGGTGACGGCCACGTCGTCCAGCCGGCAGTCGCCGCGGTCGATGAGGTCCTTGAGCCGGCCCGGCGTCGCGACGACGATCTCGGCGCCGGAGCGCAGCGCCCCGGCCTGCCGGCCGATGGACATGCCGCCGACCACGGTGGCCAGCCGCAGCCCGACCGAGCGGGCGAACGGCGTCAGCGCGTCGGTGACCTGCTGGGCCAGTTCCCGGGTGGGGACCAGGACGAGGGCCAGCGGGCGCTTCGTCTCGGCGCGCAGCCCCTGGGTGCGGGCGACCACCGCGAGCCCGAAGGCCAGGGTCTTGCCCGAGCCGGTCCGGCCGCGGCCGAGGACGTCCCGGCCGGCCAGCGAGTTCGGCAGGGTCGCCGCCTGGATGGGGAACGGGACGCTCATGCCCTCGGCGGTGAGGGTGGCCAGCACCCGCGGCGGCAGTTCGAGTTCGGCGAACGAGTCGACGGCGGGCAGCGCGGGCGTGATCGTCTTCGGCAGGGCGAACTCGCCGCCCTGGGCCGCGGCCGGGCGGCGGCCGCCGCCCTGGGAGGACTGCGGACGGCGCCGGGGACCGCCGCCGGAGCGGCGGGCGGAACCGCCGGAGCCACCGGAGCGGTCGTACGGGCGATCGGCACGTGCACGGTTCATACGGGAACCTTCCTTGACGCGGCGCGTGTCAAGGAATTCCCGCAGCGGTGAAACGGCGCAGAGAATCGCGAGAACGAGCCGGAATGACGGGGCGGGGAGGCAGGGTGAATTCCGGTGGAATTCACGTCTGTTCTTCTCCGGAATGCAATGAGCTGGGGCCCGCACCCCACGGTGCGGGCCCCAGCTGTGAAGTACGCGTCAGCTGACTGACGGCGTCGTCAGTTGGAGGGAACGATGTTCTCCGCCGTCGGGCCCTTCTGGCCCTGGGCGATGTCGAACGTCACCTTCTGACCTTCCAGGAGCTCACGGAAGCCCTGGGCGTTGATGTTGGAGTAGTGGGCGAAGACGTCGGGGCCGCCGCCGTCCTGCTCGATGAAGCCGAAGCCCTTTTCGGCGTTGAACCACTTCACGGTACCGGAAGCCATAAGAATCTCCTTAGGAGGACGGTGCACGAAGCACACCCTGTGTGTACTTCGGTCGCCGCGATGATCACCCCGTCGGAAAGACTGGCAACCAACTGCAACTGACGTCGACACTAGCACGGTGCGTTCGGCGAGTGGAGTGGGGATTTCCGCACGTGGGCGCGGTTCGGCGGGCCGCGCGCGGCGTTTTCGGGAATATTCCCCGGAGGTCGCGAAAATTTCTTACCTCGCCACCACAGATATTGCTCCGCTCGCGATGCAGGCTCTCCGGACCGGGGCCGGGACACCGCGGCCCCGTACCGCTGTGACCTCCCACGACGCCCGCGCGCCCCGGGCCGCCGGGGAAACAACCGAGCGCGTCCGGGAACCACCGCGGGGCTGCCGTGGAGCCACCGGAGAGACAAACGCCACAGACACCCACCTGGGTGACGGGTGGCGCACAGGGACCTCTCAGCGTCCCGGGACAGAGTGTGCGTATGCCTGCCGCGCATGGAGTCCCCGAAGCCCGACCGGGCACGGTCCGGGTGCTGATCGTCGACGACGAGCCCGAGCTGACCGAACTGCTCGCCTGGGCCGTCACCGAGGCCGGCTGGCGGCCGTTCCTGGCCCACGACGGCCGCGGCGCGCTCACCCTGGCCCGCGGCTGCGCCCCGCACGCCGTCGTCCTCGACTGGATGCTGCCCGACCTCGACGGCCTCCAGGTACTGCGCCGGCTGCGCTACGAGGACGCCCGGCTGCCGGTGCTGATGCTGACCGCCCGGGACGCGCTGGAACACCGTATCGACGGGCTGTCGGCGGGCGCGGACGACTACGTGACCAAGCCGTTCTCACTCCAGGAGGTCATGCTGCGGCTGCGCGGGCTGCTGCGCCGGGCCGGCGCCGAGCGGGAGACGGCGGCCGACGGGTCCGTCCTGACCCTGGGCGACCTGGTGGTGGCCGAGCGGACCCGGCAGGTGCAGCGCGGCGGGGAGCCGATCGCGCTCACCGCCAAGGAGTTCGACCTGCTGGCCTTCCTGATCCGGCACCCGCGCCAGGTGCTCAGCAAGGCCCAGCTGCTCGCCGGGGTGTGGAGCAGCGCCTCCGACAGTTTCGACAGCGAGGGCAACCTGGTCGAGGTCTACATCTACGGGCTGCGCGCGAAGATCGACAAGGGCCGGGCGCCGATGATCCACACGGTGCGCGGCGTCGGCTATGTGCTGCGGGCCGCGGACGACGGCACATGAGGTCCCCGCGGGTCCAGGTCCGGGTCCGGGTGCGGGGTCTGTCGCTGCGGACCCGGCTGGTGCTGTTCCTCTCCGTCCTGCTGTGCGCGGTGTGCGCGGCGATGGGGATCACCACGATCCTGGTGCAGCGCGCCCATCTGCTGGCCGACCTGGACCAGCGGGTCCAGGACGCCGTGGCGCGCGGCCAGGGCGGCGCCCGGCACCGCGCCGGCGGCGCCACCGACCTGAGCTTCCTCGGCGAACAGGGGCAGAGCGCCGGCACCGTCGCCGCCCGGCTGGCCGACGCGGCCGGCGGCTCGGTGACCGCCGCCGAGGTGGTGACCGAGGACGGCGGCCGCGAGGCGCTCACCGCCGCGCAGCGCGCCGCGCTGGCCGGGCTCAGCGCGGACGGCGCCCTGCACACCCGTACCGTGCCCGGTCTCGGCACCTACCGGGTGACCGCGGTGGCCGGCGCGGGCGCGCCGGTGCTGGCCGGGCTGCCGATGGAGCACGTCCAGGACGCCGTGCACCGGATGGCGGTCACCGAGGCGGTGATCGCCGGCGCCGGTCTGCTGGTCGCGGGCTGCGGCTGCGCGGTGGTCGTCCGCCGTGAGCTGCGCCCGCTGGGCCGGGTGGCCGCGACCGCCGCCGAGGTGGCCGGCGCCCCGCTGGAGTGCCCGGAGGGCGTCCGGCTCACCCGGCTCCCGGCCCGGGACACCGACCCGCGCACCGAGGCCGGGCAGGTGGGCGCCGCGCTCAACCACCTCATCGACCGCGTCGAGTCCGCGCTGGCCGGGCGGCGGCGCGGCGAGGAGCGGATGCGGCGCAGCGAGGAACGGATGCGCCGGTTCCTCGCCGACGCCGGCCATGAACTGCGTACCCCGCTCGCCTCGATCGCCGGGTACGCCGAGCTGATGGACCGGGGCGCGGCGGACCTCGAACCGGGGCTGGCCTGGCGCCGGGTGCTGGCCCAGTCGGCGCGGATGACCGGCCTGGTGGAGGACCTGCTGCTGCTCGCCCGGCTGGACGAGGGCCGCCCGCTGGAGGCGACGGAGGTCGACCTCGCCACGCTGGTCGCGGAGGCGGTGTGGGACGCGCGGGCGGCGGGCGCGGAGCACGAGTGGCGCCTCGCGCTGCGGGTGGCCGAGGCGGCCACGGTGACCGGCGACCCCGCCCGGCTCACCCAGGTCGTCGCCAACCTGCTGGCCAACGCCCGTGCGCACACCCCGCCCGGCACCCGGGTCGACGTCACCGTCGAGAGCACGCCCGGCAGCCGGCTGATCCGGGTCCGGGACGACGGTCCCGGCATCCCGCCCGCGCTGCTGCCCGCCGTCTTCGAACGCTTCACCCGGGCCGACACCTCCCGCTCCCGCAAGCCGGGCGAGGGCGGCGGCAGCGGGCTGGGGCTGGCCATCGCCGCCGCGATCACCCGGGCGCACGGCGGCCGGGTCACCGTCGAGAGCGCGCCGGGGCGTACGGAGTTCACGGTGGAGCTGCCGGGTGCGACCCCGTCAGGTGCGCCGCTGTCCCGGGCCGGTGCGTCCCGCGGGGGCCCGTGAAACCCGTCGACGCCGGCCGGCCCCGGACTCTCAGCACCTTCACAGGTACGGGCATCCGGGCAGGTAGGCGCCCTGTCGTGAGTCGGCCAACCGCGCCGGAGGGTCGCCGTGGACGGCTTTTCTCAGCTCACCCTCAGCTGGGCGCACCAAGGTTGCCGCCAGGCGGCCGGCCGTCAGTGGCGGGCCGGGACGAGAGGAGCAAGCGACGATGACCGAGCTCGACGGCGGAAACAGCACGGTGCGGGAAACGGCGCCGGAGACGGGCCGACGGGCCCACGCGGACCGCCGCAGCTTCATGCGCAAGGTCTTCTTCGCGTCCGGCGCCACGGCGGTGGCCACGATGGGCGGCGTGGGCGCATGGTCGGCGCTGGCCGACGACACCACCACGGCCGACGCCTCGGCCTCGGCCTCGCCCTCCGCGGCGCCCAGCGGCGACCCCGGCGCGGGCGCGGGCGGCCCCGGCAACCAGACCATCACCGAGGACTTCTTCGGCCTGACCACCGACGGCAAGCGGATCGACGACCTGTACTCGATCCACTCCACCAAGGTCGACACGGCCCCCGTCATCGCCGCCGCCGAAGCCTTCCTGGCGGGCCTCACCGACGACCAGAAGACGGCGACGCAGTTCACGGTCCACTCCACCGAGTGGCGGCTGTGGAGCAACGTCGACGGCTACTCGCGCCAGGGCGTCTCCCTCGCCGACCTCACCGACGCGCAGAAGACCCTGGGCACCGCTCTGATGAAGGCGGCGCTGAGCGCCGACGGCCTGGAGACGACGGAGAAGATCCGCCAGATCAACCAGGCGGCCGGCGAGGCGATCAGCAGCACCGACCGCTTCAACGAGGACGCCTACTACTGGACCGTCCTCGGCACCCCCTCCGCCACCGAGCCCTGGGGCTTCCAGTTCGACGGCCACCACCTGGTCATCAACTACTTCGTGCTCGGCGACCAGGTCGTCATGAGCCCCTGCTTCTGGGGCTCGGAGCCGACCGAGATGGACATCGACGGCACGACCGTCAAGGTCTGCCAGGAGGAGGTCGCGGCCAGCCTCGCCTTCATCAACTCCCTCACCGCCGCCCAGCAGAAGACCGCCATCGCCTCCGACACCAAGTCCGCCGAGTCGATGAAGGCGGGCGCCTTCTCCGACAACGCGGTCCAGGCGTACGAGGGCCTGCGCGCCGACACCCTGAACGGTGCCCAGCGCAAGAAGCTCCTCGGCATCGCCGAGGCCTTCGTGAACCGCGCCAAGGCCGACGCCGCCAAGGTCCGGATGGCCGAGATCAGCGACCACCTCGCCGACACCTACGTCACCTGGGCGGGCGGCATCGCCGACGACTCGGCGTTCTACGTCCGGGTGCAGAGCCCGGTGGTCTGGATCGAGGTCGACTGCCAGGCCCCCGGCCCGCTGGCCGGCGCCTACGACTCGACGGCGGGTACCCCCACCCAGAAGCACGTCCACTCCATCATCCGCACCCCCAACGGCAACGACTACGGCCGGGAACTGCTGCGCCAGCACTACCTGACGTCGCCGCACCACCGCTGAGGGATGCCGGTGGCGGTCTACGGCTGTCCGTAGGCCGCCACCATCAGGGCGTAGGCCACCTCGTTCATGCCCTCGCCCTTCGCGTCGGTGGAGTTGACGCTGTAGACGAGGGTGCGGGAGCCGTCGCGGGTCGAGGCGACGGCCGCGTTGTAGCCCCAGCGGCCGCCGGTCTTGCCCCAGACCTCCCGGCCGCCGAGCTTCTTCATCGACAGACCGGCGGAGTACGCCGCCGGATCGCCGCTCCCGTGGTCCGGCACGTCGGGCAGGGTGAACATCTCCGCCAGGAGTGGGCCGCGCACGATCCGCCCCCGGAACAGGGCCTCGGTGAAGTGTTCGAGGTCGGCGGTGGTGGAGATGAGGTCCCCGGCCGCCCAGGCGTCCGTCGCACCCCACACGGACACGTCGCGCAGCCCGGTGGTGCCGTCGTCCAGGGTCATCGTCTGGTAGCCGTGGTTGTGCGGGCCGGTGATGCGCGGGTCGGCGCCGGGGAAGTACGTGTCGTCCAGGCCCAGCGGGTCCAGTATCCGGCGGGTGACCTGGTCCGCGTAGGAGTCGCCGGTGACGCGCTCGATCAGCAGGCCGGTGATGGTGTAGCCGATGTTGAGGTAGTGCTGCTCGGTGCCCGGGGCGAACTCGCGCGGCTTCGCGGTCGCCGAACGGACCAGTTCTTCGGGTGTGTGGCGCAGGAAGCGGTTCGCGTACGCCTCCTCGACCGTGTCGCCGGGCAGGTCGGGGGCCGGGATGCCGTGCGTGTGGTTCAGCAACTGCCGTACGGTCACGCCCGCGTACCCGGCCGGGATCAGGTCCGGGAGGTAGGAGCGGGCGGTGCGGTCCAGGTCGAGGCGGTGCTCCGCGGCGAGCTGGAGCGCGACGGCGGCGGTGAAGACCTTGGTGACCGAACCGGCGCGGAAGCGGCCGGCCGGGTCGGCCGGGCGGCCGCTCACCAGGTCGTGCACGCCGGCGCTGCCCCGCCAGGTGCCGTCGGTGCCGCCGACCCGGACCAGCGCGGCGGTGGTGTCCGCCGTCGGCAGTCCGGCCAGGGCGTCGGCCAGGGTGTCGGCCAGGGCGGCCGGTACGGCCGGGCCGAGCGCGGGTGCGGCCGTGGCGGGCTGGGCCGGGGCGGGCCGGGCGGTGGCCGGGGCGGCCGTCACGCCGAGCAGCAGCGCGGTGGCGAGCAGGGCGGCGCGGGTGGTGTTCCGCATGGGTCAACTCCAGGGACGCGGGCCGTCGTTCGAACGGACACCACCCTGCTGAACAGCCGCTCCCGGCGGATCGCCCGCGCGAGGGAGCGTGCCTCGCCCGGACGGGGGATCACCCGCACCGCCCGCACCGTCCGCACCGTCGGCACCGTCCGCACTGCCCGCACCGTCCGCACTGCCCGCACCGCCCGCGTCACCCGCCGTCCCCGGCCGTCACCAGGCCCGTCTCGTACGCGCGGATCACCGCCTGGACGCGGTCGCGCAGGCCGAGCTTGGCGAGCACGTTGCCGACGTGGGTCTTGACCGTGTGGTCGCTGATCACCAGTTCCGCCGCGATCTCCGCGTTGGACAGGCCGCGCGCCAGGAGCAGCAGCGTCTCGCGTTCGCGCTCGGTCAGCAGTCCCAGGCGGGGATCGGCCGGGCGGGGCCGGGTGGCCGGCCGGGTGTACTGCTCGACCAGGCGGCGGGCGACGGACGGCGCGAGCAGCGCGTCGCCCCGAGCCACCACACGGACCGCGTGCGTGAGGTCGTCCCGGCGGACGTCCTTCAGCAGGAAGCCGCTCGCGCCGGCGTGCAGCGCGTCGTACACGTACCGGTCGGAGTCGAACGTCGTCAGCATCACCGTGCGGCAGGCGCCGCCGATCGCGCCGATCGCGCGGCACGCCTCGATGCCGTCGACGCGTGGCATGCGGATGTCGAGCAGCGCCACGTCGGGCCGGTGCCGGCGGACCGCCTCGACCGCCTCGGCGCCGTCCCCCGCCTCCGCGACCACCTCGATGTCCGGCTGGACGTCGAGGATCATCGCGAAGCCGCTGCGCACCAGTTCCTGGTCGTCGGCGACGACGACCCGGATCGGCGGTGTCGTCGTCACCGGGGCACCTCCACGGGCAGCGGCAGCAGGACGTCGACCGCGAAGCCGCGGCCGTCCGGGCCCGGTCCGGCGGTGGCCGTGCCGCCGTGGGCCGCCGCCCGCTCCCGGATGCCGGTCAGCCCGTGCCCGGTGGTGGGGGCGGCCGGGCGGGCGCCGCGTCCGTCGTCGGTCACCCGGACCCGGACCTCGGTCGGCCCGTAGCCGATCCGTACCGTCGCCTCGCGGGCGCCCGCGTGCCGGACGGTGTTGGTCAGCGCCTCCTGGACGATCCGGAAGACGGTGGTGCCGGTGGCCGCCGGCAACGGGCGGGGGTCTCCGGCCGTCTCGTACCGCACGCGCGGGCCGCCGGCCCGGACCCGGTCCAGGAGGGCGGGCAGGTCGTCGACGCCGGGCTGCGGGGCGCGCGGATCGTCACCCGGCTCGTCACCCGGATCGCCCGTCGGCTCCTCCTGGTTCCGCAACACGCCCAGCAGGTGGCGGAGTTGGGTCATGGCGTCCCGTCCGGTGGCGGCGATGGCCTCGAACGCGGCCTCCGCCTTCTCCGGAGCCGTCCGCACGGCCACCGGCCCGGCCTCCGCCTGCACCAGCATCAGGCTCACCGCGTGGGAGAGGATGTCGTGCGTCTCGCGGGCGATGCGGGCCCGTTCGCGCGCGGCGGCCCGCTCGGCCTCGACCAGGGTCGCCCGGCGGCGGGCGTCGGTCAGCCGCCCGAAGGCGTAGGCGGCCACGAACACGATGAGGGAAAAGCCCAGTTCGCGCGCCGAGCGAGTGTTGAACCACACCCCCACCGGCACCGCGACCAGCACCAGCACCCCGGTGGCCAGCCGTTTGACCGGCGTGGACAGCGCGGCGACGGTGTACACGGCGACCAGCCCGGCGTACGGCAGCGGCTGCCCGGGGCCGTCCACCGTCAGCCCGTACCCAGCGGTGGCCGCCAGGACCGCGAGCAGGACGGCGACGGGCGCCCGCTGCCGCCACACCAGCGGCAGCACGCCGAGCGAACTCACCCCGTACGCCGTCCAGGTCGCCGGTTCCAGTTCCGGGGCGCGCGGGATCACGAACGGCATCGTCATCGCGGCCTGCACCAGCAGGGCGACGCCCGCGTCGGACAGCGGTCTTCTCACCTGAGCCCCCCTGGACCGGAACCGACCGGAACCGCGGGTCCACACGGTAACCGACCCCGGGGGGAGGGGAGTCAGCGGCCGAAGAGCCGGCGGCTGCGGCCCAGGTCCAGGAAGACCGTCTCGCCGGTGGAGTCGTCCAGGCCGTCGTTGTCGGTGACGGCGTAGACGCGGCCGTTGCCGGCCACGGTCAGGCCCTCCAGCTTCTCCTGGGTCCAGCCGTTCGTCGCCCGCAGGTCGGGCAGGACGTCGTGGGCGAGGGTCTTGGTGAGGACCGGGAGGGTGCCGGAGGCGGCGGCGGTCTTCGGGAGCGGGACGGTGTAGATCCGCTTGATCTTCGCCGCCGGTCCGTTGAGTTTGTCGCGCTCGATGACGGCGAGCTTGTCGCCGACGACGGTGATCTCGGACAGTCCGATCCAGTCGCCGTCCGTGGTGGTGGCGGAGAGCCGGTAGCCGTACCAGCTCCAGGTGCCGGCCGTCACGTCGTAGCGGCCCAGGCGGACGGTGCCGGACGGGTCGGTCGCCACCTCGCGCTGCAGGGCGGTCCACAGGATCTCGTGGCCGCGCGCGTCGGTGGTGGCGGTGACGCCCTCGAAGCCCTGCGAGCCGAGTCCGGCGGCGATCTCGGAGGGAAGGGCGACGGTCTGCCGGGTGACCCCGTCGCGGTCCAGGCGGACCAGCTGGTTGCCGGTGCCGGTCTTGCCCTCGACGGCCAGCCAGAAGCCGCCCTGGGGACGGGCGTACACGCCCTCGGCGTCGTAGCCGGTGGCCTTGCCGTCGGCGTCCTTGACGGTCAGCGCGCGCTTGATGACGGCGCCCTGCTTGCCGTGGGTGTCGATGGTGAGGATGCGGGTGTCGGCGTAGGCGGCGTCCGTCACCGCGTACACCTCGTCGTCCCGGCCCGGCACGGCGGACAGGCCGCTGAGCGCGCCCCAGCCGATGGGGGTGGTTCCGGCCGAGGAGAGGGTGGGGGCGGTGTTCGCGGCCGTGTCCTTGCCCAGGCGGAAGAGGCTGACGGAGGCGCGCACGCCGGCCTCCGCGTCGTCCACCTCGCTGGAGACGGCGAGCAGGCCCCGGGACGGGATGGGCAGCAGCCCCTCGGGCCCGTTGGTGGTCTCCAGGATCTGCTTGAAGACCGGCTTGGTGGGCTCGCTGAGGTCGTACACGGCGACGAAGTTGGACCGCTCGGAGCCGACGAAGGCGTACCGGACGCCGTCGTAGGTGGCGACCGCGAGGCCCTCCGGCTCGGTGCCCTTGTTCTCGGAGCGGTCCTCGTTGAGCAGGCCGTAGCGGGCGGCGAGGTGCTCGTAGCTGTTGCCGGCGTCCCAGACCACCTTCCCGGTGCGGCTGTCGAAGACGGTCCAGCCGCGGGTGCCGCCCTTCCAGTCGCCCTCGTTGGCGGTGGCGAGGTAGCGGTCGTCGATCCAGCCGACGGCGTCCGGCTCGCGCGGCACGTCGGTGATCGAGCCGGTCTGGTCGATGACGCCGTCCTCGACGGTGTCGATGCCGGTGACGGTCGCCGTGCCGGCGCTGAACGCCTTGGTGATCCGGCCGGAGGCGAGGTCGATGGTGACGATGCCGTTGTTCTCCTGGAGCGTCACGACGAGTTGGCCGCGGCTGTTGACGGAGACGTACTCGGGCTCGGGGTCGGTGGGTTCGGTGATACCGGCGGCGGTGAGGGCGGGCAGCGCCGACCCGTCGGCGTTGGTCAGCGCGACCTTGCGCAGGCCCCATGCGGTGGGGTCGGTCCCCTTGAGGTCGACGATCTGCACGAACCCGGCGGGCGCCTGCGGCAGGTCGCCCTCCGCGCCGCCGGCCGGGGTGGCCTCCTCGTCGCGCTCGTTCTCGATGGCGATGGCGGCGTACCGCTTGTCCTTGCTCAGCGCGATCGAGTCGGGCTGCCCGCCGAGGTCGTGGGAGGCCACGCGCTCGCGGGTGCGCAGCGAGATGACGTCCAGGCGGCCGGACGGCTCGGTGTAACTGGCGCTGGTGTTGACGACGACCAGTACGTACTGGCCGACCACCGTGACCGAGGTCGGCTCGTCCTCCGCGTCGCCCAGCTCGGTGAGGGAGAGGGTGCCCAGGCCCTTGGGCTTGGCCGGGTCGCTGATGTCCAGGAAGCCGATCCGCTTGGCGGCGGCGTCGGTGTAGACCTGGGTGCGGCCGTCCTCGCTGACCGCCGATATCTCGGCGACGGTCTCGGTGGCCGGGTCCTCACCGGCCGGACGGTTCTGGAACACCGGGTAGGTGGCGGTGCGCGCGAAGGCGGCGGTGCTGCGCTGCCGCGAGCTGTGTTCCGCGCCCTCGCCGGTCCCCGCGTAGGCGGTGCCCGCCAGGGCGCCGGCGGTCACGGCCAGCGTGGCGAGCGCGGCACAGGTTCTCTTCGGGAGCATCGGTCCTCCGGTACGGGTGGGTACGTCCACTGCGGCCGGATCGTCCCACCCCGGGGCCGGGTCCGGTGGACGGGACGGTGAACGGACGGCGAAGATCACGTACCTCGCCGGTCACTACAGTGCTGTAGAAACTTCCTGCTGGAACGCGTGACGGAGACAAGGCGGCAGGATGCCCGAGCCCGAGCAGTACACCCCCATGACCGCACTGGCCCGGCGGTGCGGTGCCGTCGTCGAGGCGCGGTGGTTCGCCGCCACCGTCTTCGCGCTGATCCTCGCCAACGCGGCGCTGCTGGGTGTGGAGACGTACTCCGGGCTGGTCGCGCAGTGGCGGCCCTGGTTATGGCTGGCCGAGCACGTGTGCCTGGCGGCGTTCAGCGCGGAGATCCTGCTGAGGCTGGGCGCGCACGCCGACCGGCCCCGGGACTTCTTCAAGGACCCGTGGAACCTCTTCGACCTCGCCGTCGTGGTCTGCGCCTTCCTGCCGGTGGTCCGGGAGAACACCACCGTGCTGCGGCTGCTGCGGCTGGCCCGGGTGCTGCGCACCGCGCGCTTCCTGCCCCAGCTGCGGGTCGTCCTGGTCGCGGTGGCCCGCAGCCTGCCCGGCACGCTGAGCTTTCTGCTGGTGGGGGCGTTGCTGCTGTACGTGTACGCGATGGTCGGCTGGGTCTTCTTCGGCCGGCACGACCCCGGGCACTACGGCTCCATCGGCCGCGCCGTGCTCACCCTGTTCCTGCTGATGACCCTGGACGGCATCGGCGACGCGGTCCACGCCGGCCTGGACATCTCCCGCTGGAGCCTCCTGTACTACGCCTCGTACGTGCTGCTCGCCTCGTTCGTGCTGGTCAATGTGTTGATCGGGGTGGTCATCACGTCGTTGGAGGAGGCGCGGGAGATGGATCGCCGGGAGGCCCCTCCCGGGCCGGAACGGGAACGGCGGCGGGTGCTGCTGGCGCGGGTGGCGGAGACGCGGCGGGCGTTGGGGGAGCTGGAGGAGGAGTTGGGGGAGGAGTTGGGGAGGGAGGGGGCCGGTCAGTCGGTCTCTTCGGCTTCGCGCTGAGGCGGGTCGGCGGGAGGGTCTTCCGCGCGCACGAAGGTGCCCTTGACCGGAACGGTGATCAGCAGTCCCTGGTCCCGTAGCTCGCGGATGGCTCGACGCACGGTGTTGACGGCCACGCCGTACTGTTCGGCGAGGTCGCGCTCGGCTGGGAGGCGAGCGCCCGCCGGGAGTCGTCCTGACCGGATCTGTCCGGCGATGTGATGCACGACCTGCACGTACACGTAGACGTGGCTCGCCGGGTCGGGTGTCCAGTCGTGTTCGTCAGCCATATCTGCACGCTAAGGCGGCACGCCGCAGCAGGCCACGAACGGGTGCAACCATGAGCTTCCTATTGCTACCTAATGCGTCCTGTAGCAAAGTAGGCGCAGAACGCCCCGGCGGCCTGGCAGGGCCCCGGGGCACGGCCAACGCTTGATACAGGAGCGTCGACATGCATGACCTTATCCGTCGCCTCGCCCGAAGGCTGGGCCTTCTCCTCGGTCCGGGCACCGGCATTCACCGGGCGGGCGGCCCCCGCCACCGCCGTATCCCGCCCGCCACCGCCCCCGACTGCCTCAACCTCCCCCACTCCCCGTACTGCCGCCACGTCCCCCTCGACGGTGCCGAAACGCGCCTCGTCCGTCCCTACGTGCTGGAGGCGGCCGCATGACCGGACCCGTCGAACTGCGCCTCCTGCCCTGGCTGTCCGCCGAAGGCAAACCCTGCTTCCTCGACCCCGGCGACGACGGCGGGATCGTCTCGCGGCTCGCCGACGAGACAGAGGCCCGGCAACTCGCCGTGGGAGCGGAGGTGCTCGGCGCCGCGAGCAAGGTGCTGGGCGATCCGCTGACCCCGAACGCCGAGGTGCGGTACGCCGCGATCCGGCTGTGCGAGTGTCTGGCCGACGTACTGCGGGTGGCGGAGTCGCGGGGGCGGCGGCTGCCGGTTGCCTGCGAGCCGCGCGGCGCGTGAGGGCCCGCTCAGGAGGAGAGGAGCGGCAGCAAGCTGTTGAGGATCTCCAACGCCGGTTGGGCCACCCCCGCCGTGCCGGTGAGGAGTGTGCGCAGGGACTCCAGTCGGGATCGGGCGGCGGCGTGGTCGGGTTCCGGGGCGGCCAGGCTGTCGCCGGCCTGGGTGATGGTGCGGGCCGCCTGCTCGCGGTCCGCGTCCGGCAGGTCGGAGGCCAGCACCGCGTGCAGGAGGCGGGTGAGGTGCTCCTGGTGGGGGACGGTGGCGTGGGTGTTCTGGAAGTCCCGGACGACCGTGTCGACCGGGCGGTTGATGAACGTGGTCTGGCCGTGGAACGTGAACTGGTCGGCCACGGAGCCTCCTTCGTGTCGGATGAACAGCACGTTGTGACCGTGCAGTTCGTACTGCCGGGCATGGTCCCGGTCCTGGTCCTGGTCCTGGTCCTGGTCCTGGTCCGGCAGTGGACGCAGCGCGGCGAGGATGCGTTCCTCGGCGGCCCGCACCCGGTCGAACGCCTGGTGGGCGGGGTCGGCCGGGGTGCCGGTCAGCGCGCGCACGCTCGCCACCGCGTCCTGGGCGGCGGCGTCCGGGTCGGGGTCGTGGCGGTGGCTGAAGTCGTCCCGTCGCCGCCACATGCGCGGTCCGTCGGGGCGGGGCGCGTTCGGGCCGACGGCCTCGCTGATCGCGCCGAACAGGCGGCGGAAGTAGGCCGGTGTCGCCTCCGCGAGGGGGAAGACCAGCCGGTCGCGGGGCTCGGTCGCGCGGAACAGCGCCAGGCACGGCAACCGGTCGGGCGGAATGTCCAGCTCCCGGGCGATGTCGTGACTGCGGTGCCGGTCGTACGGCTGCCAGGCCAGCCAGCGCATCGCGGAGAACACCCGGAACAGCGGGGGGTCGAGCGTCTGCCGCCAGTAGCGGCGCACGGTGGACCACTTCGCCGGCCGCTCCAGCACCATGATGCCCAGCGTCGGACCGGTCAGGGCGTTGAGTTCGTCGAAGTGGGTGCGGATGTAGGTCGCGATGCCGGTGTCCGCCTCCGTGTAGAGCAGTACGCCCCACAGGCGCGGGGTGGCGGGGCCGTACGGCTCGGCCGCGGCGGCCTGCAGCATGGCGAACATGTGCTCGGGGGTGGGGGCGCCGACCATCAGGTGGTCCACGCTGCTCTCCTCCTCGAACACGTCGGCGCGTTCCCATGAGAGGAAGAACTGGAGGGTGTCCCCGTCGGCGAGCCCGAGTTCGGCCACGGTGACCTCCTCCCGCAGCGCCAGCCCCCGCTCGTCGAGCAGCCGGATGCCCGTCAGCACTCGCTCGTCGCCCGACAGCCGCAGATCCTCCCAGCGGATCCGCTCGCCGTCCGGTCGCCGGGCGTACGGCCAGGAGAGCCGCTCGCCGCCCGGCAGCAGCACACCGTCCGTGCCCGACAGGAGACCGGACCAGGGATGCGTGCGCTCGGCCCGGAGCCGCTCCAGCACCGGGCCCGCCACCGCGGGCGACAGCCAGGACAGCCCGGCCGCGTACATCGCGGGGACCACCGCGTCGAGGAGGTCCGCCGCCGTCATGCCGGGCTCGGCGGGTACGTCCACGCCCTCCCGGAAGTACGCGTCGTCCACGGCGTACCAGCGGCGCTCCAGCCCGGCGCCGTGCGGCGGCGGCTCCCGGCGGCCGGGCCGGGGCCAACCGTCGTCCTCGCCCAGCAGGTTCAGCACCCTGCTGTCGAAGTCCTCCCGGACCGCCGGTACCACGCGTACCCGCATGAACTCCCCCTACGTGAACCGCTGTCGGTCTCTCCGCTCACGTAAGACGCCGGGGCCACCGGCCCGGTTTCGGTTCAGTGCCGGGGAGCCGGGGACGCGGGTGCGTCGCTGCCCGCGAGGTAGCGCTCCAGTGTCTCGCGGCGCTCGGCGAGCTGCCGCTCCTGGTCGGCGAGCTGGTCGCGGACCCGCTCCACCCGGGACCGCAGGAGGCCGCAGTCGCTCTGCGGTCCGGCGTCCGTCGTGCACGGCAGGATGTCGCGGATGATCTCGGAGGACAGGCCGGCGCGGTACAGGTCCTGGATGAAGGCGACCTGCTGGACGGCCCGTTCGTCGTAGTCCCGGTAGCCGTTGCCGAGCCGGCGCGCGGGCAGCAGGCCCTGTTCCTCGTAGTAGCGCAGGGAGCGGGTGCTGACCCCGGTGACCCGGGCGAGTTCGCTGATCCGCATGTCGTCTCCTGCGCGCTTCCGTGTGGCTTGACATTGACGTCAATGTCAAAGTTTACCGTCCGGGACATGGAGATCACTGGACTGCCCCTGCCCGCCACCGCCCTGGTCACCGGTGCCGCCACCGGCATCGGTGCGGCGATCGCCGACCGGCTGGCCCGGCACGGCTTGGACCTCGTGCTCGTCGCCCGGGACGCCGTACGGCTGGAGAGCGCGGCGCGGCGGCTGCGTGCCGAGCACGGCGTCGAGGTGCTGGTCGTGCCGTTGGACCTGGCGCTGCCGGACGCGCCGGCCCGGCTGTCCGGGGCGCTGGCGGAGGCGGGGCGGACGGTCGACGTGCTGGTGAACAACGCCGGCGCGGCGGCGGTCGGCGCGGTCGCCGACGCGGACCCCGCCCGGACCGGTGAGCTGATCGATGTGAACGCCCGTGCGGTGGCGGCGCTCACCGCGCTGTTCCTGCCCGCGATGGTGGACCGGGGCCGGGGTGCGATCGTCAACGTCGCGAGCACCGCCGCCTACTCCCCGGCTCCCTACAACGCGGCCTACGGGGCGTCGAAGGCGTTCGTGCTCTCCTTCACCCAGGCGGTCTGGGAGGAGACCCGGGACACCGGTGTCCGGGTGGTCGCGGTCAGTCCGGGGCCCGTGCGGACGCCGATGAATCCCCGCGCCGGCCGGGGCAAGCGCCGGCCCGAGCAGGTGGCGGACACCGTGCTGGCGGCGCTGCGGTCGCGGCGGCCGGCCCTGGTCGACGGGCGGGTGAACACGGTCCAGGCGTTCGTGTTCAGCCGGCTGCTGCCGGTGCGGGCGGCGACTCGGGTGGCGGGCGCGTTCTTCCGCAAGAGCGCCTCGCGCGCCGCGTCGGCCGCCCCGGGCGAGCGCGCGGGGTCGGCGTAGCGCGGGCCCGGGAGCGCGGTCGTTAACGTCCCCGCCGCAGTACCGGCCGCTCGATGAACCAGTAGGACAGCAGCGCCAGCACGCCGGTCAGCAGGGCCGTCGTCGCCAGCCGGCCCTCCTTCAGGCCGAGGGAGGCGAGGAGGCGGACCACCGGGTAGTGCCAGAGGTAGAGGCCGTAGCTGAGGTTGCGGCCGGTCCAGGCGAGCGGGGTCAGGGAGAGCAGGCGGGACAGGCGGCTGCCGGGGTGCAGTTCCAGGTGGGCGACGAGGGTGGCGGAGACGGCGGCCACCGCGAGGAACCCGGCGGTGTACCAGAGGGCGGTCCAGGGACCGGCGTCCTGGGTGACCGGGACCCGCCAGCCCACCAGCAGCAGCAGGGCGAGGGCGGGCCAGCACAGCCGGGCCGTCCAGGTGCGCAGCAGGGCCAGCCGGGGGTCGTCGGCGCGCAGCCGGGCCAGTACCACCGCCACCAGGGCGCCGGCCAGCAGCTGGTCGGCGCGGGTGTCGGTGCCGTTGTAGATGCGGTGCGCGGCGTCGGGCGCCCACAGGACGCAGCGCCACAGGACCGGCAGCGCGCACAGGGCGGCCGTGCACAGCAGGACGGTGCGGGCGCGCAGCCGGTGCAGCAGGGCGAGCAGGATCAGCGGCCACAGGAGGTAGAACTGCTCCTCCACACCAAGTGACCAGGTGTGCGCGAGGGGGCCGGTCAGGTCGGAGTACGGTCCCGGCTGCGCGGCGCGTACCAGGTTGACGACGAACGTCGCCGCCAGGCCCGCCGCCCGCCAGGCGCCGTCGAAGGCCCACAGGGAGGTGGCCGCGCCGAGGACGGCGCAGACCGCGCACAGGACCAGCAGCGCGGGGACCAGGCGGCGCCAGCGGCGGCGGTAGAAGGACAGCAGGGCGATCCGGCCGGTGCGGACGTACTCGGCGAGCAGCAGCCGGGTGATGACGAAGCCGCTGATGGTGAAGAACAGGTCCACGGCGACCGAACCGCCCGGCATGAGGCCCGGCTCCACGTGGTACACGAGGACCAGCGCCACGGCGACGGTACGCAGTCCGTCCAGTCCGTCGACGCGGCCGCACCGGGCGAGCGCCGAGGGGAAGCCCCGGCGGGCACCCCGGGGGCCGGTGGGGCTCCGGGGCGCCGCCGGGGCGCTCGGGTCCGCGGTCGTCGAGTCCGGTCCCTCGGCCATGAAGGAGAACGCTTCCCATCTGCCGGCTGAATGAGCGGTGACCGGGGGCGCCTGCCCGGGAAGCGGAACCGTATTCCTCCGCTCGCTCAGACGCCGACGCCGAAGCCGGCCGCGATGCCCGCCAGACCGGGGGCGCAGCCTTGCCCGACCTACGTCACCAGCCCGTGCCGGTAGGCGTACACCACCGCCTGGACGCGGTCGCGCAGGCCGAGTTTGGTGAGGATGCGGGAGACGAACGTCTTGACCGTCTCCCGGCTGATCAGCAGGGCGGCGGCGATCTCGGTGTTGGACCGGCCGTCCGCGATCAGGCGCAGGACCTCCAGTTCCCGGGGGGTGAGGGGGAGGTCCCCGGCGGGGCCGGCGTCGGTGGGGCGGATGCGGGCGGCGTACTTGCCGACCAGTTGGCGGGTGACGTCGGGGTCGAGCAGGGCGGCGCCGGAGGCGACGGTGCGGATGCCGAGCAGCAGGCGGTCCGGCGGCGCGTCCTTGAGGAGGAAGCCGCTGGCGCCGGCCCGCAGTGCCTCGTAGACGTACTCGTCGAGGTTGAAGGTGGTGACGACGAGGACCTTGACGGGGTGCGGGACGCCCGCGCCGGCCAGCAGCCGGGTGGCCTCGATGCCGTCCAGGCCGGGCATCCGGATGTCCATCACCACGACGTCCGGGTCCAGTTCGGCGCACAGGTCGACGGCGGTCCGTCCGTCGCCGCACTCGCCGGCCACCTCCATGTCGGGCTGGGCGTCGATGATCGTCACCAGGCCCGTCCGGATCAGCAGCTGGTCGTCGCAGACCAGGACCCGGGTGGGCGCCGCGCTCATGACGGGCTCCCGGAGGGGATGCGGGCCCGGACCGAGAAACCGCCGCCGGTGCGCTCGCCCGCGCTGAACTCGCCGCCCAGCACGTCGACCCGCTCGCGCAGCCCGGCCAGCCCGCGTCCGCTGCCGCCGGGCGACGCCGACCGGGAACCGGCCGCGTCCGTGCTGACCTCCACGGTGATCTCCTGCTCGCCGTGACGCACCGCGACCGAGGTGCGGATGCCGTGGGCGTACTTGAGGGCGTTGGTGAGGGCTTCCTGCACCACCCGGTAGGCCACCAGGTGGGCGCTGCCGGCCGACTCCGGGGCGGTGCCCTCCTCGGTGAACTCCACCGGCTGACCCGCCCGCCGGGTCTGTTCGACCAGGTCACCGAGGGTGCCGACGTGCGGGGCGCGGGCCTCGGCCGGGCGGCGGCCGTGGTCGGGGTTGAGCAGGTCGAGCAGGTGCCGCAGATCGCTGATGGCCTGCCGGCCGGTGTCCGAGACGGCGGTCAGGGTCTGGTCGAGGCGGTCGGGCGCGGCAGTCAGATAGCGGGCCGCCTCGGCCTGCACCACCATCGCCGTCACATGGTGGGTGACCACGTCGTGCAACTCGCGGGCGATCCGGGTGCGTTCGGCGGTGCGGGTCTCGTCGGCGATCCGGCGGCGCCGCTCGACCTCCGCGAGGCGCGCGGTGCGCAGCCACGATCCCATGGCCCACACCAGGGACGTCACCACGTAGAAGGTCACGTATCCGCTCACCGACTCGCCCGGACCGAGCCGGGCGAGGGCGACGGCCAGTGCCGCGTACGCCACGGACAGGGTGAGGACGGTGGCCCGTCGGTGGCGGTCCACCTGGGAGCCGGCCGCCAGCAGCGCGAAGGCCAGGGCGGTGCCGGCCAGCGAGTGGTAGCCGAGCAGTTGGTCGAGGGCGAAGCCCGCGACGACCAGGGCCGTACCGGCCAGCGGCCACCGCCGGAACAGGGTCAGCGGCAGGCTCTCCAGGGCGATGACCGCGACCGCCAGCGCGTCGTAGGGGCGGTCCGCGACGCCGCCGAGCCGGGTGCCGTGGCTCTGCATGGAGGGCAGCAGCGCGGTGGCCAGCAGCAGCGGGCCGAGGGGGAGGAACCAGGCCGACATGTCGAGCCGGCGCCAGCCGCCGCGCCGGACGAGGGCTGCGCGCAGGGCGGTCACCGAGGTCACCGGGCGAGCTTAGCGAGAGCGGCCTGCCGGTCGGCGTGGCGGCGGGGGACGAGGTGGCCGCGGTTGCGGGCCAGCGACAGGAACACGATCGTCACGATCACGCCGAACAGCACCGAGTAGACGCTGCCCTCCGGGCCGAAGTCGCCGCCGGTGAGCGCGACCGGGCCGTGGGTGGTGGAGTCCAGCAGGCCCTGCTGGGTGTCGTTGCCGGAGACCTCGGTGCTGAACAGGCCGGAGGCGGCGAAGTTCCAGCCGAAGTGCACGCCGATCGGCACCCACAGCCGGCGGGTGGCGACATAGGCGGCGCCGAGCATGCCGCCGGCCTCGACCGCGATGGCGACGGCGCCCCACAGGCTGGCGTCCGGGTTGAGCAGGTGCATGCCGCCGAACACCAGCGCGGTCAGGAGCAGCGCGATCCAGGTGCCGGTGAGCTTCTCGACGTAGCGGAACAGCACGCCCCGGTAGAGCAGTTCCTCGGTGACGGCGGCAGCGGCCATGAAGCCGAGCAGGCCGGCCGCGCCGGACGGCGACGCCAGTCCGTCGACCTCGTAGTAGTCGGCGACGAAGAGGTTCGCGATGACGGCCGAGAACATCGCGGCGCCGATCAGCACGCCCCGGCCGAGCGCGGCCGGCGCGCCCTCCCGGCCCACCTCGGTGGACGGGCGGTGCTCGGTGCGCCGGACCACCCAGCCGTAGAGCAGGACGGCGAGGACGGCGGAGAGGCCGCCGATGACCAGCTGGAGCCACGGATTGCCGTCCACCGCGGCGGTGGCCTGGCCGCCGATCATGGAGATGACCACGACGGCCAGCAGCTGCCATATGAATCGCATGGGGAAAACCTTCAGGTCTGGGTGGTGGTCGGTCAGCGGGCGGCGTGGGCGGTGACGTCCCGGATGGCCTGGACGGCCAGGTCGGGGCGGTCCACGTGGAGGTAGTGGCCGGTGCCCGGGGCGGTGCGCAGCGTGGCCCGGGGGGACAGCGCGCGCCACTGCCGCTGGCCGGCGGTCCACATCTCCTCCAGGGCGGGCCCGTACTCGGGGACCTCGGCGTACTGCGACTCGTGCTTCAGGATCCGTACCGGGATGCGGCCGGCCGAGCGGACCCGGGTGTCGGCGATGACGAGCCGCTCGGGGTTCTGGCCCTGGTTGGCCGCGAGGGTCTGGTCGCGCAGGTCGGCCGCCATGCCGGTGGCCGACGGGGGGATCGCCTTGTTCAGGCCCGCGTTCAGGGCGGGGATGGTGGCGTCCAGCAGCACCAGGCCCTT
This sequence comes from Streptomyces sp. JW3, assembly GCF_052216785.1. Taxonomy (NCBI): domain Bacteria; kingdom Bacillati; phylum Actinomycetota; class Actinomycetes; order Kitasatosporales; family Streptomycetaceae; genus Streptomyces; species Streptomyces sp. JW3. The sequence goes on from NZ_JBQOUX010000002.1 coordinate 21,402, forward strand.
GATCCGGTCCCGGTGGGCGGGGGCGTAGCGGGCGGCGAGGTAGCCGCCGAGCGAGTGGCCGGCCAGGACGACGGGGCGGTGGCCGGCCAGACGGTCCAGGACGCCGGTGAGGATCCGGCCGCTGTCGTTGACGGTCTGGAGGCCGGCCGGCTGGTCGCTGGCGCCCTCGCCGAGCCGGTCGTAGGAGCAGACCCGGGACTTCGCGCTCAGCGTCTTCTGGAGGCCGGCCATGGTGTCCAGGCCGTCGCCGCCGCCGGCCATCAGCAGCACGAGCGGGCCGCGCGCCCGGGCGTCACCCGAGCAGGAGACGTTGACCGAGTACGACCCGACCCGGATCTTCCCGGTCCCCGCGGCCCCCGGGCCGTGGGTGGCCGAGGCGGGGCCCGTCGCGGCGACGAGCGCGGCCCCGGTCACTGCGGAACAGAGGGCGGCGACGGCGGCCGACCTGGTCCTGCGCTTCACTTCTGCCTCCCGGACGCGGTGTGTTCCATGGCCCTGCGGCCACGAACAGAACGCTAGGGAAGGGGAGAGGGGAAAGCGTCACCCCCAGGTGCGCACCTCGGTGTGGCTCACCTGGGGGACAAGCGGCCGGTGTTCACACCGTGACGGGCAGGAGCAGGCGGGACGGGTGGTCGTGCGGGTGGTGGTCCAGGTCGCCCTCGCGGGTGCGCTCCTCGTCCAGTTCGCGGTGCGACGCCTTGAGGTGGGCGGCGGTTCGTCGGCCACCGCGCGGCGATGTGACGTGCGTCACCGTGCAAGAAGGCTGCAAGGAAAATGCCGTGCCCGCCGGGAAATCGCCCGTCGACTGCCTGTGCGCGACGAGCGATGGGGGATCGCATGTCCTTGGCGACCACAAGACCGGCGTTGATCGAGCAAGGCCACTGGCTGACCGTGCGGGACTGCAAGCGGGTGCTGGTGGTGGTGCACACGGTGACGTTCGCCCAACGGCTGCGGGAGGTCTTCGGACTGCTCGCCGACGACCTGCGGATCCAGGTGGTCTTCACCGCCGCGCCGCACGCCTTCGGCACCGGCGTCACGCAGTACCTGCGGGAGCTGGGCATCACCACCGTGCCCTGGGCGCAGGCCCTGCGCACGGAGTTCGACCTGGCGCTCGCCGCGGGCTCCCGGGGAGTGCACGAACTGCGCTGCCCCCTGGTCCGCGTCTCGCACGGCGCCGGGCACATCAAACCGCTCACCGACACCACCGCGCGGGTCCCGGGCGAACCCCGGGCGCCCGGCATGCTCAGCCCCGCGCACCTGCTGCACGAGGGCCGGGTGGTCCCGGCGGCGATCGTCTACGCCCATGACCGCGACCTGGCCGAACTGGCCCGGACCTGCCCCGAGGCGCTGCCGGCCGCCCAGGTCGTGGGCGACCCCTGTGTCGACCGGATCACGGCCGCCCTGCCCCGGCGCGCGGACTACCGGCGCGCACTGGGACTGACGGAGGGACAGCGGCTGGTCGTCGTCACCTCCACCTGGGGTCCGACGTCGACCTTCGGGCGACTCGACGCCCTGCTGCCGCAACTGCTGGGCCAGTTGCCGGGCGACCGCTACCGGATCGCGCTGTCGGTCCATCCCAACGTGTTCGCCGGGCACGGCCCGTGGCAGGTCTACGGCTGGCTGGCGGGCTGCCGCGGCCGGGGCATCGCGATCGTGCCGCCGGCCGCCGACTGGCAGTCCCTGCTGGTCGCGGCCGACGTCATCATCGGCGACCACGGATCGCTGGCGGCGTACGGCACCCTCACCGGGGCCACGATGCTGCTCACCGCCGGTCCCCGCCGGGAGGTGTCGGCGTACTCCCCGGCCGCGCTGCTGGCCGCCGCCGCACCGGTGGTCTCGCCGCTGCACCCGCTGGCCGAGCAACTCGAGTACGCGACGCGGACCCGGCGCCCCGGGCAGTACGACCAGGTGGCCGCCGCGCTGTCCTCCGCGCCGGGGGAGTTCCACGGCCGGATGCGGACGGTCGTCTACCGGCTGCTGGGCCTGGGCGAACCCGCCCGTCCACCGGCCGTCAGCCCACTGCCGACACCCCCGCCGCTGCGCCGCTGGGAGATGACCGAGGGCGAGGGGGCGGCGGGATGAGCGGCGGGGTGAGTGGTGGGATGAGCGGCGGGGTGAGTGGTGGGATGAGCGGCGGGGTGAGTGGTGGGATGAGCGGTGGGGCGATGGGTGGGGCGAGCGGCAGGTCGTTCGGTGGGGTGAGCGGCAGGTCGTTCGGTGGGGTGAGCGGCCGGACCGAGGGTGCCCATCGGCTGCCGGGACCGGACGCCTCCTGGACCACCGTGTGCTTTCCCGGCCCCGGCCCCGGCCCCGGCCCCGGCCCCGGCCTCGGCCCCGGCCCCGGCCCCGGCCCCGGCCTCGGCCCCGGCCCCGGCCCCCGGGCCGCGGCTCCCGGTGGCGGCACCTCGGCCCGCTCCGTGTCCGTGTCCGTGTCCGTGTGCGTCCGCTGGCGCACGGACACGGATCGCGGAACGGCCCTGGTCCGGCGGGGGTACGAACCCCCGTCGCCCTGCCGCCACGCGCCCGGCCGGCTCCCGTGCGACGCACACCTGTGGGCGGACCCGGACCCCTCCCGCCGGTCCGGCCTCGTGGACTGCGCCGACGTACTGGTGAGCCGCGCCCCGCTGCCCGTTCCGGCGGCCGAGGGACGGGTGCGTGAACTGCTCGCGGGGCATCCGGGATGCCTCGTCGCGGCGGCGGCGGCGGCGGCGGCGGCCGGTTCCGGCTCCGGCTCCGGCTCCGGCGTGGCGTGTGTCGTCGTCGGGGTGCGGCGGGCCGGGGGTGGCGGTCCGTGGTCGGTACGGGTCGCGGGGCAGGGGGCTCGGGGCCGCGCCGTCCCCCGGCTGGTCGCCTCGGTCGTGCATGCCTGGGCGGCGGCCGGACGACCACCGGACGCGCTGCGTTCGGTGGCCCTTGGCGGGCCTGCGCGGGAACCCGGGCCGTACGGGCGGGAGGTGGGGGGCGGGTGGCCGGACGCGCGGCGCGGACGGAGCGCGGGGCCCGGCGGCCGGTGAGTCAGTGCCGTCGGCCCAGCCGGTCGTCCAGGCGCCGCGCGTCCAGGGGGTTCAGCCGCCGGAAGAGGTCCCGGGCCGCCCGGAAGCAGCGGGCCGCCTCGGCCGGGTCGCCGTCCGCCTCGGCGGCCAGGCCGAGCCACTCCAGGCAGCGTCCCTCCCAGTGCTCCGACCGGGTGCCGCCCGACCGGAAGCTCTCCAGACCGTCCCGCAGGAGCCGTACCCCCTCCTCCCGGTCGCCGTCGCGCACCAGGACATGGCCGAGGAGGGCATGGACCCGGGCCGCCTCGTACGCCTCGGCCAGTGACTCCAGCTCGGTGCCCGCCCGGCGCAGCTGCCGGGCGGCCGCGGTGAGGTCGCCGCCCGCCAGCGCGGTCTCGCCCAGTCGCCGCCGGGAGAGCGCGGCGCCCCGGCGGTAACCGGCCGACTCCCGCAGCCGCAGGGCCCGTTCGAAGTGGACGCGGGCGTCGTCGAGGCGGTCGGTCAGCAGGGCGAGGTGGCCCAGTCCGCTGACGGCCTGCGCCTGCTGGCGTACGTCTGCGTCCGCGACGGCCAGCTCCAGCGCCTGCCGGTACCAGTCGCCGGCCTCGGCGTACCGGCCGGCGTCGCGCAGACCGATCGCGCCGGAGGTGAGCATGCGGCCCGCGCCCGGCGCCGAGCCGCTGCGGCGGGCCGCGGCGAGTCCGAGGCGGTGCGCCTCGATCCACATGTCCGAGGGGCGAAACCGCAGGAAAAGCGGCCAGAGCCGGTCGGCCAGCCGCCAGCAGGAGGTGTCCCAGCCGGCCCCGGCGCAGTGCCGTACGGCACCCAGCAGTCCGTTGCGGTGCGTGTCCAGCCAGGCCAGCGCCTCCTCGGGGCCGGCGAGCGGGGTGGGGGAGACGGGACGTTCCGTGCCGTCGGGGCCGGGCAGCGGGTGACTGGGGGTCAGCAGGCGTTCCGCGACGGCCGCGGTGGCCAGGCACCAGTCGACGTAGCGGCGCAGCACGTCCGTCCGTGCGGCGGGGCTCTCGCGCTCCTCGCCGAGCGCCTGGGCGTGCGGCCGGACGAGGTCGTGGAAACGGTAGGTGTCCGGACCCGTCTCCTGGAGGAGGCTCATCTCCACCAGGGTGTGCACGGCCGAGTCGACCGCGTGGGCGGGCGCGCCGCCGACGCCGAGGGCGGCGAGCATGTGGAGGTCGTGGCGGTCCGTGGGGAGCAGGCCCATCCGCCGGTAGAGCGCGGCGCTCTCGGCCGGCAGCAGGGTGTACGACGTGTCCAGCGCCGTACGCATCACGGCCTCGCCGTCGGCCCGCAGCGCGTCGACGGCGCCCCGCCCCCGGTGCAGGCTCTCGGCGAGGGCGGCCACGGAGCGGTGCGGCCGGACCGCGAGCTGGGCGGCGGCCAGGCCGACGGTGAGCGGCAGCCGGCCGCACAGCCGGACCACCTCGTGCGCGGCGTCGGGCTCCCGCGCCACCCGCGGCCCGCCGCCGACGGCCAGCAGTTCGACCGCTGACTCGGCCGGGAGCCCTTCGAGGCGGTGCACGGACGCGCCGTCGACGCGCAGCCCGGTGAGACTGTTCCGGCTGGTCACCACGGTGAGCCCGGTCGGTGTGCCGAGCAGCAGCGGACGTACCTGGGCCGCGGTGAAGGCGTTGTCCAGCAGGACGGCCAGGCGCAGGTCGGCCGTCACCGTGCGCCACAGGGCGGCGCGCTGCGCGGTGCCGGCCGGTACCGTTGCCACGCCGAGCGCGACCAGGAAGGCTTCCAGCACCGCGGCGGGGGACGCGGGGTCGTGGTCCGGGCCGGTGGCGTGGCCGCCGAGGTCGGCGTAGAGCAGGCCGTCGGGGAAGCGGCGGGCGTGTTCGTGCAGCCAGTGGGTGGCGAGGGTGGTCTTCCCGGCACCGGCGAGTCCGGTGACCACCAGCACCTGGGAGGCGTGCGCGGGCTGCCCGGCCCGTAGCTCGTCCAGCGCCCGCCGGTCGGCCTCCCGGTCGGTGAACCGGGCGGTGAGCGGCGGCAGTTGGCGAGGCGCGGGCGGACTGTGCCGGGCCGGCCCGGCGGGCGGGTGGAAGTGGATGCCGCCGTGGATGTCGCGGGCCTGCACGCTGGGCCCGTGGAGCACGGAACTGCCACCGATGACGTTGGCGGACAGGGGCGCGGGCTGGCCTGCAGGGGACGCGGGCCGGCTGGCATCGGGCGCGGGCTGGCCGGCAGGGGACGCGGGCTGGCCGGCAGGGGACGCGGGCTGACCGGCAGTGGGCGCGGGCTGACTGGCATCGGGGGCGGGCTGACCGGCAGTGGGCGCGGGCCGGCTGGCATCGGGGGCGGGCTGACCGGCAGTGGGCGCGGGCCGGCTGGCATCGGGGGCGGGCTGACCGGCATCGGGGGCGGGCCGGCCGGCAGGGGACGCGGGCCGGCTGGCATCGGACGCGGGCTGACCGGCAGGGGACGCGGGCTGACCCGCATCGGACGCGGGCTGACCCGCAGCGGACGCCGACGGCCCCCCATGCCGCCGTAACCAGTCCGTCAGCAGTCGCTCGGTCTCCTCGTCGCGGCGGGCCAGTCGGTCCAGTTCCTGGGCGAGGTGCCGCCCCTGGGCCGGTGTGCCGTCCGGGGGCCAGCGGAGAGCCACCGCCTCCACCACACGGGCCGCCGCCGCCACGACCCCGGCCAGCTCGCGCCAGGCGGCCGAGTCCCGGTCGGCGCCGGCCGCGACCATGGCCGTAAACAGCGCCTCCGGCCTGCCCGGTGGAGAAGCTCGCACGTGTGTGACCCCCTTCGACGCGGTCGGTACCTCGGGAATCCCTCCCCGTTCTTCCCGAGAAATGAACGGAGGTACCTGCTTATCGGTCAAACTCGGTCGTCACTCGCTCAGATATGGCCGTGCAGAGCAGGTTCATGACACGCTCGAACACCGGGCCTTGAGGAGGCCCTGCCGGCGGGAGGACGCTGGTGGAGTTCGAGATAGGACTTTCCGGGTCGGTCGACGTGCGGGTGGCCGGCCGGCGCAGCGATCTCGGGTCGACCAAGACCCGCCTCACCCTGGCCGCCCTCGCCTGGGACGCGGGCCGCACGGTGAGCGTGGACACCCTGGTCCACCGCATCTGGGACGAGCATCCGCCCGCCAAGGCCAGGGAAGCGCTGCACGCCCACGTGTCACGGATCCGCCGCGTGCTGCGGAGCGCCGGGGACGAGGCGCCCCCGATCGTCAGCCGTACGAACTCGTACGTGATGCACGTCGACCCGGCCCGGGTGGACCTGCACCGGTACACGTGCCGCGTGCGGCAGAGCCGCGCGCTGCGGGACGGCGGCGACGAGGAGGCGGCCCTGCGCATGCTGGACTCGGCGGACCGCCTCTGGCGCGGCGAACCGCTGGCCGGCATCACCGGCTCCTGGGCCGGGCACCTGCGGTCCACTGTCGGTGAGACCAGCCTGACCGCGGCGCTGACCCGGGCCGAGATCCTCATCGGCCGGGAGCGGTACGCCGAAGCCGTCGCCGTCCTGCTGGCACCGGCGCGGGACCACCCCGAGGACGAGGCGCTGGCCGAGCGGCTGGCCGTCGCCCTGCACGGCAGCAGCCGTACCGCCGAGGCCACCCGGCTGCTCCAGCGGACCCGGCAGCGGGTGGTCCGGGACATCGGCCTCGACGCCGGCCGCCGGCTGCACCGCGTCCACCAGGGCATCCTGGCCGGCAAACCGGCGGCGGAACTGCTCGGCGACGCCCCGGCCGAGCGGCCGTCGGCCCGGCCCGCGCACCGGGTGCCGGACAACCTCCCGCGCGACGTCCCCTGGATCGGCCGGCGCGACGAACTGCGCCGGCTCGACGCGGCGGTCCGCGAGGGCGGCGCCGGGCACGGCGCGGTGGTCACCGTCGAGGCGATCGACGGCATGGGCGGCATCGGGAAGACCGCGCTGGCCGTGCACCTCGGGCACCGGCTGCGGGACCACTTCCCCGACGGCCGCCTCTTCCTGCGGCTGGGGCACGTCCCCGGCCGGGCGGCCCGGACCCCCGCGCGGGCGCTCACCGAACTGCTGCGGCTGCTCGGCGTGAGCGCCGGGGAACTCCCGCAGGACACCGACGAGTTGGTGGCCCTGTGGCGGTCGACGGTCCGGGACCGCCGGATGCTGGTCATCCTGGACGACGCCGTGGCGCCGGAGCAGGTGCGTCCGCTGCTGCCCGGCGACTCCCCGACGGCGGTCGTGGTGACCAGCCGGCGCCGCCTTTCCGGGCTGCCGGGGGTACGGCCGCTCTCCCTCGACGTGCTGCCCGCCGAGGACGCGATCGCCCTCTTCGACCAGCGGCTCGGGACCCGGGGCGGGGACCGCGGGACGGCGACCGCGGAGATCGTCCGCCGCTGCGGCCGGCTGCCCCTGGCCATCGAGATCGCCGCGAGCCGGCTGCTCGCCCGCCCCTCGTGGACCACCTCCGACCTGCTGCGACAGCTGGGCGACAGCGGCGGACGGATCGCCGAACTCCGCGACGGCGAACGGTCGATGACGCATGTGTTCGCGCTGTCCTACCGTGAGCTGACCGCCGAGCAGCAGCTCGTCTTCCGGCGGGCCGGGCTGCACTTCGGGGCGGACTTCGGCCCCGGCGCGGTGGCCGCGCTGACCGGACTGTCCGTCGCCGCGGCCGAGCGCGTGCTCGAGGAACTACTGGCGCACCACCTGATTTCCGAGCCTGCGCCACACCGTTTCACCATGCATGATCTTTTACGGGAGTTCGCCGGCGCACTCGACGAGACCGTTGCCGCCACCCCCGACGAGCGACCGCTTCGACCGCTTCCGCTTCCCCCTCCTCGGCCGATACGGGACCTCGTCGATTACTACGTCCGCTCCGCGGACCGCGCCGACCGGCTGGCCTATCCGTACCGCTCGCGGCTGGAACTCACCACCGCAACCCCTCCCGTACCGCCCGGCGCGGCGGAAATGGCCGACGCGCACGAGGCCGAGCAATGGCTCAATACCGAGGCCGCCAATCTCCTGGACACGCTGAACTGGACCGCGAACCACGGAACGGAACAGCAACTCGCCCTGACCGTCCACGTGTTGGCGGAATTCCTGGACACGGAGGGACACCTGGCCGCGGCCGAGCCGCCGTTGCGGCGCGCCGTCGCCCACTGGGCCGCCGAGGGGGACGGCGGCGCCCGCGCCCGTGCCTTGATCGACCTCAGCGCCGTACTGACCCGCGCGGCCCGTTACGAGGACGGTGTCGCGGCGGCGCGGGAGGCGCTCACGACCGCGCGGGCGCTGCGCGATCCGGAACTGGAGAGTGAGGCCCTGCACCGGATGGCGCTTCCGCTGTGGCAGACCGGACAGTATGCGACGGCCCGTACGCTCCAGCAGCGCTCCGTTCATTTACTTTCGCAATGCAAGAATGCTTTCCGGGTGGCCCGCGCCTGCAACTTGCTGGGCATAATCCACCTCCACCTCGCCGAGAACGACGAAGCGCTCTCCTGCTTCCGTTCGACCCTGGCCGGATTCACCGCCCTCGGTTATGAGCGGGGAAGATACAGCGTGCTGAACAACATGGCGGAACTCACGAAGAAAATGGGCGATCCGAAAGCTGCCGAACTGGCCTACCGGGAAGCGATCGCCATAGCCGAGAAAAAGGGCGGCCGGGGAGACCGGCCGACCCTGTACATGAACTTGGCGAGTGTGCTGCTCGTACTCGGTGACCCCGAGCAGGCCCTCGCGCTGTACGAGCGGACCCTGCCCGAGGTGCGCGCGGCGCTGGACCGGCGCGGGGAGGCGATCGCCCTCAACGGGATCGGCCGCGCCCACCGTGCGGCCGGCCGCAGCGAGCAGGCCCTGCCCCAGCATCTCGCCGCACTGGCGGTGGCCCGTGAGATCCACGCCGTGGGCGAGGAGATCGACGTGCTCCACGACTTGGCACAGGCGGAACACGACACGGGCCGGGTGCCGGAGGCGCTGGCCCACCTGAGGGAGAGCCTGCGCCTGAGCCGAGCGGCCGGCGCACCGGCCGAGGAAGCCCGCGCGGAACGGGCCCTGAGGCAGTTGAGAGCGCGCCGACCCGCGTAGATTTCGGCCGAGGGTCGTTTGTTTGCTTGATGTGGTGCGGACGGCGCCCGTGCGCCTTAGGGTGATCGCTGCGGCACGGAGGTCACCATCAACTCGGAGGTGACTTCGCCGTGCACGTGCATCTGCAATGTAAGCGAACCAGATAGGCACGATGTAAATGTCTAAGTTCATCGCTCCCGCGGTCACCCTCACCTGTATCGCCTTCTCCGTACTGGCGATATCGTCCCGCTTCCCGGGAGCCTGACCGAACCGGCGTCCGGTACCCTGTCGCGAACCCATCGCGGCCCGGTATCGGACGCCGTTGGCCGGGACGCGTGGACGCCAACTGAGGGGGAGGCTCACGCATGGACTCGATCTCGGCGGGACTGCTGGTGGCGGTGGCGACCGGAGCGGCCGGTGAGGCGGGCCGGCAACTGTGGTCCGCACTGGGCAGCTTGGTACGACGTACCCCCGACCCCGGCGAAGGCCCCCCCGACGCACCGGCGCCGACGACCGGCGAGGCCGAACTCGCTGCCCTGGACGAAGCCCCCGACGACCTGACCCGAGCCCACCGCCTGAGCGAGGCCCTCGGCCAACGCGCGCTGCGGGACCCGGAGTTCCGTACGGCACTGACCCAATGGCAGCAACAGGCCCAGATCACGCGCACCGGAGACGGCGAGACCAGCAACACCATCACCGGCGGCGTCCAGCACGGCCCGGTCCTCCAGGGACGCGACTTCTCGGGGATCACCTTCAACGGGCCACCGGACAACAACTGACCGCACTTTCCCGCCCTCGGTGTCGTCGGACCACTTGTCCCGTTCCGGCCGTCGGTCAGTCGGTCCCCAGGGCTTCCGGTGACGCCAACGCATCCCGGCCGCCGCGGGCGTGACTCATCCGCTGGGCGGGGAAGTCCTCGGGATCGCGTCGAAGTCGTACTCCAAGATGTACGAGGCGGCGTCCAGCGTCATCTCGTTGACCTCGACGGGACGGCCCTCGGCCGTGAAAGCGGTGCGGCAGATGAGGATGGCGGGGGTACCCGAGGACATGCCGAGCGCTGCCGCCTCGTCCTTCGACGGCATGCGCGAGCGGATCTCCTCCCGGAAGTGCACGGGCTCGTGGCCGAGTTCGGCGAGCCTGGCGTACGTACCGCCCGGGCCGGTGTCCTCCTGGGTGATCGCCGATCCGGCGACCAGCGCGGCGGGGAGGTAACTCGTCGCGAGGAGCACCGGTTTGCCGTCCAGCACGAAGCGTCGGCGCCGCACGCAGGTCGTCTCCTCGCCGTCCAGGTTCAGGACCGCGCCGATGCGGTCGGGCGCCGCCTCCTCGGTCACGGTGATCCGGTCGACCTCGAGCTCGCGGTCCTCGATGTCAGCCGACCAGACGGAACGTCCGTTGCCCCACTGGTCGTGGCCCAGCCGCTGGATGCCCCGGCGTCGAAGCGGGCGGAACTCCCGGACGAACACGCCGGCGCCCTTCCGGGCTTCGGCGACACCTTCGTCCCGCAGGACGCTCAGCGCCTGCCGGGCCGTCATACGGGCCACGCCGTGCGTGGCCATGAGGTCGTTCTCGCCCGGAAGCCGGTCACCGGGACCGTACTGGCCGGACTGGATCGCCTCGCGCAGGGAGTCCGCGATCCGTTGGTACTTGGGCCGACGGTCGTCGTCGGTAGTGGCCATTCCGGAACCCTCCTCGCTTCTCTAGACACCTTAGGCCATAGGTCGGGCGCCCGCTCGCTGCGTGTAGCCGCACGAGACGACCCATAAAGGCCCGGTACCGGGCAGCGTTGACATCTCTAGAGAGGCTCTGGAATTCTTAGATGTCTAGAGAGGTGCCGCCGTCTGGCGCACCGACCGAGACGTTTTGACGCCCGGAATCAGCGCTGCCGCGATCACGCCGCAGCGGCGAGGGAGTGAGCACGGATGACCTTCGTGATCGACCGGTACCCCTGTGCGGAGTCGCCGCGGCTGGGGGCGATGGCCCTGCGCCCGGCCCCGGAGTCCGTCCCCCGGGCCCGGCACTGGTTCCGGCGGTTCATCGCCCCGTACCGGCCGCTCTGCTCGGTCGACGACTGCGTGCTGATGGTCTCGGAGTTGGTGACCAACGCGGTCCTCCACGGACGGTCGGACGCGACGTGGCTCGTACGGGTCGAGTGGTACCGAGAGGGGACCGCGCTGCGTGTGGAGGTGCACAACCCGGGCCTCCCCGCGTCGGTGCGCCTGCGCCGACCGGACGCCGATGACGCACACGGACGCGGACTGCTGCTGGTCGACTCCCTCGCCGCTTGCTGGCATTGCGGCCCGAGCCATTACGGGGGGACGGTCGTCTCCTTCGCGATGGCTGATGCCTGGTCTCCCGAGCCCTGGTGTCCGGCAGCCTCCTGACCCGGACCGGACCCGGACCGTACGCACCGCCGCCCTCCACCGGGGGACCGTGGAGGGCGGCGGCCGTTCGCGGGCGGTCAGATCGCCTTGAGCTGCCTGAGCATGTGCAGGGAGTCGGAGTTCAGCCAGTACTCGGTGAACCGGCCGTTCCGGATGCGGAGTGTGTCGGTGCCGGTGAAGGTGACCGTGGTGCCGGGGGCCGCCTGGGCGCCGGGGAAGCCGCCGCCGTAGGTGCCGGTGGCCGTCCAGCGCACGGACAGGCGGTCGTCGTCGAACAGCGGCGGGACGTCGATGGCGAACGTCAGGTCCGGGAAGACCGCGCGGCCCTCGCTCACGAAGGCCACCAGGCCGGCGGCGCCCTGGATGGCGTCGCTGTCGCCGCCGGCGGCGAGGACGGTGTGGATGCGGAAGTCGTCCGCTACCAGGCCCGGGGCCAGGGTGACATCGCCGTTCCAGAGGGCGAGCCAGGTGTCGAGCATGGCGGTCGGGGTGGGCGGCCGCTCGGTGGTCCGGTCTGTGGGCATGGGAGTACCTCGTCAGTCGGTTCAGGTGGCGGGCGGGTCAGCAGGAGCTGCGGGCCTCGGCGGCGGCCTTGAGGTCCTGGAGCCAGACTTCGAGACCCGCGCCCAGTGCCTGGGTCGAGAGGTCGACGTCGGCCTCGGCCTGGTCGCCGGTCCAGGTCTCCTCGGTGCGGACGAGGGTGCCGCCCTTGACCTTGGTGAAGGTCCACACGTGGGTGCCCTCGTCGATGTTGATGGCGTCGCTGTTCGCGGGGCCGGTCCAGCGGACGCACTTGTCGCGCTGGAGCTGCTGGACGGTGGAGGTGACGGTGAGGGTGGTGGCGGGCGTCACGGGGGTCGCGGCCACCGGGGTGGTCCAGCGGAAGGCGGAACCGGGGCGCAGGCGGCCGGAGTCGAGGCGCTCGCTGGTGGCGACGGCGTCCTGCCAGGACGGCCACTGTTCCACGTCGGTCTGGGTCTTGAAGACGGTGCTCGGCGACGCGTGGATCAGGATCTCGGAGCCGTAGCGGACCAGGGCGTCCGGGTCGGTGCCCTGTCCGCGGCACTCGACGGCGGCCGCGGGGCGCCCGCTGTGCGCCTGACCGGAAGCGGTCTCGGCGGGAGCGGCCTGGGCGGGGGCGGCGGTGGCCGCGAGGACGCCGCCGGCCGCGGCGAGGGAGAGGGTGAGCGCTGCGAGGTGCGTACCGAGGCGGGGGCGGGTGGCGAGCATGGGAGGGGTTCCTTCCGGGTGGGCAGAGGGCGCGCGGGGAACTGTGGTGCCGGTGTCCCGCGCGGTCGTGCTTACGGATGTAAGGCTACGGGTGTTAGGGGAGGATGGCAAGAGGGGATTGCGGGTTGTCGTTCGAACGCGTCCCCCGGCAGAGCGGGCCGAGGTCGTAAGAGAAGCGTCAAAGGTGCTCGCGCCGCCGTAAGGGAGCCATCAACGACGGTACGAATCCGGCCAGAGAGGGGCTTTCCTCGACGTGGCAGATTCTTCTCCGGACCTCACTAGGAGCTCGCGATGGCCGACCTGGCCTTCGTCGTCACCACGATCGCGGTGTTCACGCTCGTGGCTCTCGTCGCCAAGGGGGTGACGAAGCTGTGACCGCCGAGAACATCGTCGGCCTGATCGTGGCCGTCGCCCTGCTGGGTTACCTCGCCCTCGCCCTGATCCACCCGGAGAGGTTCTGAGCAGCACATGAGCCCCGTCCTCGCCGGCGTGCTCCAGCTGCTCGCGCTCATCGCCGCGCTGGCGCTCGCCTACGTCCCCCTCGGCACCTACCTGGCCAAGGTCTACTCCTCGCCCAAGCATCTGCGGATCGAGAAGTGGATCTACCGGGGCATCGGCGCCGACCCCGACACGGAGATGCGCTGGCCCGCCTACCTGCGCGGGGTCCTCGCCTTCTCCCTCGCCGGTGTCCTCTTCCTCTACCTGCTCCAGCGGCTCCAGGGCGTGCTGCCCGGCTCGCTGGGCTTCGCCGCGATCGACCCGGACCAGGCGTTCAACACCGCCGTGTCCTTCGTGACCAACATCAACTGGCAGTCGTACTACGGCGAACAGGCGATGGGTCACATCGTGCAGACCGCCGGTCTGGCCGTGCAGAACTTCGTCTCGGCGGCCGTCGGCATCGCCGTCGCCGTCGCCCTGGTCCGGGGATTCGCCCGGTCCCGTACCGGTGAACTCGGCAACTTCTGGGCCGACCTGGTACGCGGGGTGGTCCGCGTCCTGGTGCCGATCGCGGCGATCGCGGCCGTGGTGCTGGTGGCGTGCGGAGTGATCCAGAACTTCTCCGGCATTCACGAAGTCGGGCAGTTCATGGGCGGTTCGCAGCAGTGGAACGGGGGCGCGGTCGCCTCCCAGGAGGCCATCAAGGAGCTGGGCACCAACGGCGGCGGCTACTTCAACGCCAACTCCGCCCACCCCTTCGAGAACCCGACCCCCTTCACCAACCTCTTCGAGATCTTCCTGATCCTGCTGATCCCCTTCGCCCTGACCCGCACCTTCGGGCTCATGGTCGGCTCGGTGAAGCAGGGCTACGCGATCCTCGCGACCATGGCCGGCATCTGGCTCGCGTTCACCGCCCTGATGATGTGGACCGAGTTCGCCCACCACGGCCCGGCGCTGGAACTCGCGGGCGGGTCGACGGAGGGCAAGGAGGTCCGCTTCGGCATCGGCGCCTCCTCGATCTTCGCGGTGTCGACCACCCTGACGTCGACCGGCGCGGTGGACTCCTTCCACTCCTCGTACACCGGGCTGGGCGGCGGCATCACCATGCTCGGCATGATGCTGGGCGAGATCGCACCCGGCGGGGTCGGCTCCGGCCTGTACGGCATGCTGGTCATGGCGGTCATCGCGGTGTTCATCGCCGGTCTGATGGTCGGCCGCACGCCCGAGTACCTGGGCAAGAAGATCGGCACCCGCGAGATCAAGTTCGCCGCCTGCTACATCCTGATCACGCCGGCGCTGGTCCTGGTCCTCACCGCGTGCGCGATGGCGCTGCCCACCCCGGGCGACTCGATGACCAACAGCGGGGCGCACGGGTTCTCCGAGATCCTCTACGCCTACACCTCCGCGTCGAACAACAACGGCTCGGCCTTCGCCGGTCTGAACGCCGACACCCAGTGGTTCAACACCACCCTCGGCCTCGCCATGCTGCTGGGCCGCTTCCTGCCGATGGTGTTCGTCCTGGCGCTCGCCGGTGCACTGGCCGAACAGAAGCCGGTGCCGGTCACCGCGGGCACCCTGCGCACCGAGAAACCCCTGTTCGCCGGGTTGCTGGTGGGTGCCGTACTGATCATCACCGGGCTGACCTACTTCCCCGCCCTGGCACTGGGCCCGCTCGCCGAAGGGCTGGCGGCATGACCACTGGAACCGACAAGCAAGAGGGCGCCGTGTCCACCGCCACCCAGCAAGCTCCGGCTCCCCGCCAGGAGGTCCCCGCCGGTCACGGAGAGGGCCGGGCAGGCGCCGGCCTCTTCGACCCGAAGCAGCTCGTCACGTCGCTGCCGGACGCCTTCCGCAAGCTCGACCCGCGGGTGATGGTGAAGTCGCCGGTGATGTTCGTGGTGCTGGTCGGCTCCGTGCTGACCACGGGGTTCGCCTGCACCGACCCCGGCGACTGGTTCGGCTGGACGATCAGCGGCTGGCTCTGGCTGACCGTGCTCTTCGCCAACCTGGCGGAGGCGGTCGCCGAGGGCCGCGGCAAGGCGCAGGCCGACACCCTGCGCAAGGCCAAGACCGACACGGTCGCCACCCGGGTCGACGGCAGCACGGTGCCCGGCACCGAACTGCGCGTCGGTGACCTGGTCGTCTGCGCGGCCGGGGACGTCATTCCGGGGGACGGGGACGTCGTCGAGGGCGTCGCCTCGGTCGACGAGTCGGCGATCACCGGGGAGTCGGCGCCGGTCATCCGGGAGTCCGGCGGCGACCGGTCCGCCGTCACCGGCGGCACCAAGGTGCTCTCCGACCGCGTCGTCATCCGGATCACCACCAAGCCCGGCGAGACCTTCATCGACCGGATGATCGGCCTGGTGGAGGGCGCGGCCCGGCAGAAGACGCCCAACGAGATCGCCCTGGACATCCTGCTGGCCTCGCTGACCGTCGTCTTCCTGCTGGCCTGCGCCACCCTGCCGCCCTTCGCGGACTACGCCGGCACCCATCTGACGATGGTCGTGCTGGTGGCGCTGCTGGTCTGCCTGATCCCGACCACCATCGGCGCGCTGCTCTCCGCGATCGGCATCGCGGGCATGGACCGGCTGGTGCAGCGCAATGTGCTGGCCATGTCGGGCCGCGCGGTCGAGGCCGCCGGGGATGTGTCCACGCTGCTGCTGGACAAGACCGGCACCATCACCCTCGGCAACCGGCAGGCGGCCGAGTTCGTCCCGGTGCGCGGCACCACCGAGGCCGAACTGGCCGACGCCGCCCAGCTCTCGTCGCTGGCCGACGAGACCCCCGAGGGCCGCTCCGTCGTCGTCCTCGCCAAGGAGAAGTACGGGCTGCGCGAGCGGCACCAGGGCGAGCTGGCCGGCGCCGCGTGGATCGAGTTCACCGCGCAGACCCGGATGTCCGGCGTGGACGTGGCCGGCCGCAAGGTCCGCAAGGGCGCGGCCGGTTCGGTCCTGGCCTGGGTCGAGGAGCGCGGCGGCCCGGTGGCCGGGGACGCGGCCGCGACCGTCGCCCGGATCTCCGAGGCAGGCGGCACCCCGCTGCTCGTCGCCGTCGAGGACGCGGACGGGGCCCGGGTCCTCGGCGTCATCCACCTCAAGGACGTCGTCAAGGACGGCATGCGGGCCCGGTTCGAGGAACTGCGCCGGATGGGCATCAAGACCGTCATGATCACCGGCGACAACCCGCTGACCGCGAAGGCGATCGCGGACGAGGCCGGCGTCGACGACTTCCTCGCCGAGGCCACCCCCGAGGACAAGATGGCCCTGATCAAACGGGAACAGGCCGGCGGCAAGCTGGTCGCGATGACCGGCGACGGCACCAACGACGCCCCGGCGCTCGCCCAGGCCGACGTCGGCGTGGCGATGAACACCGGTACGTCGGCCGCCAAGGAGGCCGGCAACATGGTCGACCTCGACTCCGACCCGACCAAGCTGATCGAGATCGTCGAGATCGGCAAGCAACTGCTGATCACCCGGGGCGCGTTGACCACGTTCTCCATCGCCAACGACGTCGCCAAGTACTTCGCGATCATCCCGGCGCTGTTCGCGGCGGTCTACCCGGGCCTGGACAAGCTCAACATCATGGGCCTGTCCTCGCCGGACTCCGCGATCCTGTCCGCCGTGATCTTCAACGCGCTGATCATCGTCGCTCTCGTCCCGCTGGCCCTCAGGGGCGTGCGGTACCGGCCAGTCAGCGCGGACCGGCTGCTGCGCCGCAACCTCGCCGTCTACGGGCTGGGCGGGCTGATCGCCCCGTTCGCCGGCATCAAAGTCATCGATCTGATCGTCTCGCTCATCCCCGGGATCGGCTGAAGGACATGAACACCTCCATCACCAGCACCGCCCGACTGCTCGGGGCGGGCCTGCGTGCCCTCCTCGTGCTGACCGTCGTCACCGGCATCGTCTACCCCCTGGTGATCACCGGCATCGCCCAGGGCTTGTTCCCCGGCCGGGCGAACGGCTCCGAGACCGAGGCGGCGGACGGCCGGGTGGTCGGCTCGTCGCTGATCGGGCAGGCGTACAACCTGCCGCTGAAGCACGGCCAGGAGACCCCCGAGCCGGACTTGAAGTGGTTCCAGGGGCGCCCGGCGGGCGGCCTCGGCAGCAACAGCGTCAACACCCAGTACGACCTGATCCTGTCCGGCGCGACCAACCGCTCCGCCGACAACGCGGAACTGGCCCAGTGGGTGAAGGACGCAAAGGCCGCCGTCGTCAAGGACAACTCCGTGCCCGGCTACACCGTCAGGCCCGCCGACGTACCCGCCGACGCGGTCACCTCCTCCGGCTCCGGCCTGGACCCGGACATCTCCCCCGAGTACGCCGAACTCCAGGTCCACCGCGTCGCCGAGAAGAACGGACTGCCCCTCGCCCGGGTCGAGAAGCTCGTCGACGAGCACACCGAGGGCCGCACGCTCGGCTTCCTCGGCGAACCCCGGGTCAACGTGCTCGAACTGAACGTCTCCCTCAGGGAACTCGTGGCCGACGACTGACGGGCCGGGCGGGGCGGGGCTCAGCGCGCCGGGAAGCCGAAGGAGTACCCCTGGTCCTTGAGCCAGGGCAGGACGCGGCGCAGTGCCTCGACGGTCTGGGCGCGGTCGCCGCCGGCGTCGTGGAAGAGGAGCGTCGGCCCGTTGGGGAGTTCCTGCTCGACGGTGGTGACGATGGCGTCGGTGCCCGGCAGTTCCCAGTCCCGGGTGTCCACGTTCCAGCCGAGCGGACGCATGCCCTCGGACGCGGCGAGCGTGCGGCTGTAGGGGGTGAAGGCGCCGCCGGGGGCCCGGTAGTACATCGGCCGTACGCCCCCGGACGCCTTGGTGATCATGCGCTCGGCGTCGAGGATCTCCTTGGCCTGGTAGGACTCGGACTTCTGGTCCATGGCGGTGTCGTGCGACACCGTGTGGTCGCACAGCCGGTGCCCGGCCGCGACGACCTTCTTCACCAGGTCCGGGTGGGCCTCGGCCTGCGTCCCCACCATGCAGAAGGTGGCCTTCACCCCGTACTCGGCCAGCAGGTCGAGGACCTGCGGGGTCCACACGGGGTCCGGGCCGTCGTCGATGGTGATGTTGACGCCGCGGGTTCCCTGGTCGGAGGCGTGCACGATGGACGCGGCGACCGGCTCGACCACGCTCTTGCGCGCGGCGGACGCCGTCGCCTTCTGGGGCGAGCCGGCCTGCGCGGTCCACATCGACGCGCCGACGGTCAGCAGCGTCACTCCGAGGGCCGCCCCGGCCACCTTGCCGTACCAGCCCCGTCCACCGTTGTGCCGTGCCATGTCCGCCCCGCCTCCACGCAGTTGCCCGTCGTCCCTCGTTCGCGTCGGGATCACTGGTCAGGACGGTGGCCGGCGGCCGGGGGATGCGTCCGTTACCGATCACGGACGATCCCGGGGGAGTTCGCGGACAACCCGGCCCGGTCGCGGGCGCCCTTCGGTCAGGCCGGCGGCGCGGAAGGAGGGCCGGCGGCATCCGGGCCGTCCCCGGCGCCGGGCAGCAGCGCCGCGATCTGTGCCGCCGGCCGGCCGGTGTGCAGGCCGATCAGGTCGGCGATCAGGTCGTCCAGGGGCGGCCAGGGCATGTTCCCGTGGTCGTTGTAGAGGCTGACCAGGCCGTGCAGCGCGGTCCAGAGCATGAGGCCGGCCTGCCACTGCCGGGCCACCGAGGGCTGCCGGCGTTCCCCCGCCGCGGCGGCCGCCAGGGCGGTCACGACCGCCTCCAGCAGTTCCGCCCCGCCGCCGTGCGCCGACCCGGGCACGAGATCGTCCGGCATCCGCCCGCCGAACAGGGTGCGGTAGTGGCCGGGCTGGCCGACCCCCCAGCGCACGTACGCGGTGCAGCGGGCGACGAGTTCGGCGAGCGGGTCCGCGGCGGACCGGGCGGCGGCCCGGTCCATCAGCTGGGCCAGTTCGTCGTAGCGCAGCCGCAGGACGTGCTGGATCAGCGCGCGCAGGTCGGGGAAGTGGCTGTAGATGCTGGCCGGCGCCACGCCGACCTCCCGTGCGACCTGCCGCAGGGTCAGCGTCTCCGGCTGGTCCAGGGTGGCCAGCAGCCGCGCCGCGGCGTCCACCAGCTGGGCCTTGAGCACCTGCCCCTGCCCCCGCGGATTGCGGCGCCGCGGAGCGGACCGCTGCCGAGGCGACGCCTCCGACGCCTCCGACGCCTCCGACGCCTCCGACATCTTGGCCCCCTTCTGACCAGTGCGAACGGTTGGACAACAGGTGTTCACCGGTGTTCACCGTACAGGGAGCGGTCGTCTCGGCTCCTGCTTCGCCGCCGCCTTGACTCCTCTAACCAACAGTTGTTTACTTAAGTAGCCAACAGTTGTTCAGTCAAGGGGAACGATCATGCGCATCGCCATACTCGGAGCGTCCGGACGGACCGGCGGCACCCTGCTGGACCAGGCGCTGGAGCGAGGTCACGAGGTGGTGGCCCTGGTCCGCACGCCGGACAAGGTCACGGTGCCCGCGCCGCGCCGGGTCGAGGTCCGGCGGGCGGACGTCACCGTCCCGCGGGACTTCCCCGCCCTCGGCGACGTCGACGTGGCCGTGTCGGCCATCGGCATCGGCAAGGGCGACGGGCCCGGCGCACTGGTCGCCGGGGCCCGGGCGCTCGCGGCGGCGGACGTGCGCACGGTGTGGCTCGGCGCGCTGGGCGCCGGCGTGTCGAGCCGGTCCGGCGGACTGATCTACGCGGGGGTGATGCGGATGTTCGTCGGCAAGGAACTCGCCGAGAAGGCCGAGGCCGACCAGATCGCCCTGGCCGCCGGCGCCACGGTGTTCCACGCCCCGGACGTCACCGACGGCCCGCTCAGCCCCACCCGCCGCACCGTGCCGCTGGCGGAGCTGCGCCGCCCCCTCCTGCCGCCCCGCATCTCCCGGGCCACGCTGGCGTCCCTGCTGCTGGACGAGGCGGAGGCGGGCCGGCACGGCGCCGGGATCGTCGTACCCCTGAGCTAGTCACCGCACGTGAGCCAGTCACC
>NZ_JBQOUX010000002.1:41538-174617 GCF_052216785.1 Streptomyces sp. JW3
GCAACGTGAGCTAGTCACCGCACGTGAGCCAGTCACCGCAACGTGAGCTAGTCACCGCACGTGAGCCAGTCACCGCAACGTGAGCTAGTCACCGCACGTGAGCCAGTCACCGCACGCGTGGCCACCGCAGTACCACCGCAGTGATCGCATCGAGAGGTCATCATGAACGCATTCGCAGGAAAAGCCGCACTCGTCACGGGCGCCGGCAGCGGCATCGGCCGCGCCACGGCCATCGAACTGGCCCGGCAGGGCGCCGCCGTCACGGTCACCGACATCGACGAGGCCACGGCCGTCGAGACCACCGAGACGATCAGGAAGGCCGGCGGCCGGGCGCAGGCACTCCGCGTCGACATCGCCGACGAGGACGACGTGCGGACGGCCGTCGAGCGCACGGTCGCGGCCTACGGCGGTCTCGACCTCGCCGTGAACAACGCCGGCCTGGACTCGCACCACCGCAGGCTGGACGAGATGACCCCGGCCGAGTTCGAGCGCGTCGTCCGGGTCAACCTGACCGGCACCTTCCTCTGCATGAAGTACGAGCTGCCCGCGCTGCGCGCCCGCGGCGGCGGCGCGATCGTCAACGTGGCCTCCAACGGCGGCCTGTACGCGATCCCCACCGCCCCCGCCTACGTGGCCGCCAAGCACGGCGTCGTCGGCCTCACCAAGGTCGCCGCCGTGGACTACGCGCCGCAGGGCATCCGGGTCAACGCCGTCTGCCCGGGTCCGACCCGCACCCCCGGCTTCGAACGGGTGGCGGCCGGCACCGACATGATCGCCATGCAGTCGGCGATGACCCCGCTCGGCCGGATGGCCACCTCCGAGGAGGCCGCCGCGGCCGCGGTCTGGCTCGGCTCGGACGCCGCGTCCTACGTCACCGGCGTCGCGCTGTCGGTCGACGGCGGGCGGCGGGCATGAGGATCGTCGCGGTCGAGGAGCACCTGGCCACCGAGGCGTTCCTGCGCGTCGCGCACGGCCTGGAGGTCGGGCCGGACGACGCGACCGAGATGCACGGCATGCGCACGATGGAGCGCGCGCCCGCGTTCCGCGCCCGGCTCGTCGACCTCGACGCCCGGCTGCGGGAGATGGACGCGCTGGGCCAGGACATGGCGGTACTGAGCCTGAATCCGCCCGGGGTGCAGCCGTACCCGGCGACCGACGCGGTGCCGCTGGCCCGGGACTTCAACGACGCGCTGGCCGCGATCGTACGGCGGCACCCGGGCCGCTTCGGCGCACTGGCCGCGGTGGCACCCCAGGACCCGGCCGCCGCGGCCGGCGAGATCGAACGGGCGACGGGACCGCTCGGCCTCAACGGCATCATGATCAACTCGCACACCGGCGGCCGCTACCTGGACGAGCCGGAGTTCGCCCCGCTGCTGGCGGCGGCCGAGGCGAGCCGGGCGCCGGTCTACCTGCACCCACGGGTGCCGAGCATGCTGGCCGCCTACCGGCCCTACGGGCTGCTCGGGGCGGTCTGGGGCTACCAGGCCGAGGCCGGCCTGCACGCCATGCGGCTGATCCTCAGCGGCACGCTGGACCGCCATCCGGGCCTGACCCTCGTCCTCGGCCACCTCGGCGAGGGCATCCCGTACTGGCTGCGCCGCATCGACAACCGGCAGGCGTTCGCCGCCGCGACGGCGGGCGCGGCCACCCCGATGCCACGGCTGTCGCTGACCCCGAGCGAGTACTTCCGGCGCAACTTCGTGCTCACCACGAGCGGCATCGACGACCCGGACGTACTGGGCCTGGCCCTGCGCGCGGTGGGCGAGGACCGCGTGATGTTCGCGATCGACTCCCCGTACGAGGACCCGAAGGCGGCCGTCGACTTCCTGCGGAACACCCCGCTGACCGACGCCCGGCGCACGGCCATCGCCCACCGCACGGCCGACCGGGTGTTCGGCCTCGCCGGGTGAGGTCCGGGCCGGCGAGGTGCCGGCCCCGCGGCCGCCGGGCCGTCACCCCATGCTCTTGGCTCCGTCGAGGGACTCGCGGATGATGTCGGCGTGACCGGCGTGCTGGGCCGTCTCGGCGACGATGTGCAGCAGGACCCGGCGGGCCGACCACCGCGCGTCGGAGTCGAACCACGGCGCCTTGGGCAGCGGCCAGCCGGCGTCCAGGTCGGGCAGGGTGGCCACCAGTTCGTCGGTACGGCGGGCCACGTCCGCGTAGTCGGCCAGCACCCCGGCCAGCGTCTCCTCGGGCAGCAGCCGGAATCCGTCCTGCCGACGCGCCCAGTCGGCCTCGGTCATCGCCGTGAAGTCGGGCATGGCCGAGGGGCCGTGCAGGATGAAGCCGCCCCAGCCCCGTTCGACCTCCGTGACGTGCTTGATCAGACCGCCCAGACACAACTCGCCGGCGGTGGTCCGCTGCCGGGCCTGCTCGTCGGTGAGGTCCCGGGCGGGGAAGCGCAGGAAGTGCCGCTGCTTGGCCAGTGCCTCCAGCAGGTCGGCGCGCTCCCCGCTGACAGCCGGGCGCCCGCCCAGGTCGGGCCCGCGGCCGGTCGACTCGTCGCCACTCATGGTCTTCGCCTCTCGATGGTCCTGCTCGGTCGGTCAGCACCACGCTAGAGACGATCGAGGTCAGATCTTGTCCTACTTCAATCTTGTCCTACTTCCGTCCTACTCCCGTCCTACTTCCGTCCCGTCCCGTCCCACTCCCGTCGCGCGTCCGGTGCTCGCGCCGGGCAACCCGGGGTACCGGCCATTCCGCCTGCGGAGTTCTGCCTGCTGGCCGGCGCACGCATGAGAAGGACGAGGGAAGGGGGGCAGCTCATACGGCGGTCATGAGCACGGACGGACGGGCTGGAAGACACCTATTGCGGCACATCGGGCCTTGTTAGCTTTACCTCGCAATGCATGGACATGACCAATCTATGCAGTTGGGAGACACTGTGAGGTTCGTCCGACGCTCCGCCGCATCACTCGCTGTCGGTGCCCTGATCTTCACCGGGGCCACCGCACTGACCAGCGGTTCCGCTTCCGCCGCGGCCGCCACCCCGGCGGTCGAGGCGGCTCCGGCCGCCTACTACTGCGGCTACCACGGCGCCGTCACCCCGCCCACCATCTCCGTCGGGAGCACCGGCAACGCCGTGCGCGAGGCCCAGTGTCTGCTGATCTTCTGGGGCTTCTCCGTGGGTTCCACCGGCGTCGACGGTCAGTTCGGCAACAACACCAGGGCCGGTGTCGTGGACTTCCAGCGCACCTGCGGCATCTCCGCCGACGGCATCGTCGGCCCGGTCACCTGGAACAGGCTGCGCAACGGCTGCTGACTGTCGCCGGCGCCCCGCCCGGACCGGAATTCCCGGTCCGGGCGGTCCCCCTTTTCCGAAACCCACGGGCCGGTCAGGACCCGCTGTTCGCGGTCACGGCCCGGATCGACCGCCCGGATCGACTGCCCGGATCGACTGCCCGATCGCGTACGCGGACGCGGTGAACGCCTCGATCTGCTCCGCCGTGAGACCGCGTACCGAGATCTCCTCCAGCGTGCGCCACATGTCGGCGATCGGCTCGCGCAGGGCGCGGCCCGCGTCGGTCAGCCGGACCACCATGACGCGCCGGTCGTGGGGCGACGGCTCCCGGGTGAGGAGTCCGGCGTCCTGCATGCGGCGCAGCGACTTGGAGACGGTGGAGTGGTCCAGGCCGACGGCTTCCAGCAGTTCGGACTGGGTCTGCCCGTCGCGGTCGAAGAGCTGCATCAGCAGCAGTTCCTGGCCCGGATGCAGGTTCATGGCGCGCAGCATGGCGGCGGCGTGGCCGCGGTGGGCGCGGGCGAGCTGGAAGACGGCGTAGCTGAGACGTCCGTCGCGGGCCGTGCTCGGGGGCCTGAACACGGGGTCGGTCATCGCTGCTCCTCATCAGGCGGCGTGGGTCGGGTAGTCGGTGTAGCCGGTCGCGCCGCCGCTGTAGAAGGTGGCCGGGTCCGGGGTGTTCAGCGGCGCTCCGGAGCGTATCCGGTCGACCAGGTCGGGGTTGGCCAGGGCGGCCGCGCCGACGGTGACGACGTCGGCCCGGCCGTCGGCGACGTCCTTGGCCCGGACGGCCAGGTCGGCGCCGGCGCGGTTCAGCACCAGCGTGCCCGGCCACAGCGCCCGCAGGGCGTCCAGCAACTGCTCGTCGCCGCTGTGGATCAGGTGCAGGTAGGCGAGGTCCAGCGGGGCGAGGGCGCGTACCAGGGCCGGGTACAGCTCGTGCGGGTCGTCCTCGCGGATGTCGTCGTACGGGTTGCCGGGGGACAGCCGGATGCCGGTGCGGCCGGCGCCGATCTCGTCCGCGACGGCGGTGGCGACCTCGACGGCGAACCGGATGCGGTTGCCGACCGGGCCGCCGTAGCGGTCGGTGCGCGTGTTGGTGTTGCCGGACAGGAACTGGTGGAGGAGGTAGCCGTTGGCGCCGTGGATCTCCACGCCGTCCGCCCCGGCGGCGACCGCGTTCGCGGCGGCGCGCCGGAAGTCCCCGACGGTCGCGGCGATCTCCGCGGCCGACAGCGCCCGGGGCCGGGGCATCTCCCGCGGTCCGGACGCGGTGAACATCACGCCCGCCGGACGCACCGGTGAGGGCGCCACCGGCTGCCGTCCGTGCGGGGTGTTGGCGGGGTGCGCGATCCGTCCCACGTGCATCAGCTGTACGACGACCTGTCCGCCGGCGGCGTGCACCGCGTCGGTGACCTCGCGCCAGCCGGCCACCTGCGCCGGGGAGTGGATCCCGGGCGTCAGGAGGTAACCCTGCCCGTCGGCGGAGGGCTGGGTGCCCTCGGTGACGATCAGGGCGTGGGCGGCGCGCTGGGCGTAGTACTCGGCGTTCAGCTCCGTCGGCACGCCTTCCGCGGTACTGCGGCCGCGTGTCATCGGGGCCGTGGCCAGCCGGTGCGGCAGCCGGAGCTCCCCGGCGCGGGCGGGCCGCCACAGGGCGTCCAGGTCGGTGCTGGGCATGGGGCGTCCTTTTCAAGCAGGGAAGGGGAGGGGGTTCAAGCAGGGAGAGGGCGGGGGCGGGATCAGCCGGCGTCCACGACCAGGACGATCTTGCCGCGGCCGTGCCCGGCGTCACTGGCCTGCTGCGCCTTCGCCGCGTCGGCGAGCGGGAAGGTCGCGCCGACCGTGGTCACCAGCGCACCGGTCGCGGCCTGCTGGGCGAGTTCGGCCAGCCGGGCGGCCGAGCGGCGCTGCGGGCCCTCGGCGAAGACGACGCCGAGTTCGCGGGCGCGGAAGTCGGCGGTGGTGACGATCCGGTCGGTGGTGCCGCGCAGGGCGATGGAGTCCTCCAGCGCGCCCTTGCCCGCGGCGTCGAACACGGCGTCCACGCCGTTCGGGGCGAGCGCGCGGACCCGCTCGACGAGACCCGCCCCGTAGACCAGCGCGGTGGCGCCGAGCGAGGTGACGTACTCCTGGTTGGCCGGGCCCGCGGTACCGATGACGCGGGCGCCCCGGGCGACGGCGAGCTGGACGGCGACGGTGCCGAGCGCGCCGGACGCGCCGTGGATCAGCAGGGTCTCGCCGGCCTTGACGTCGAGCAGGTCCAGGACCCGGTCGGCACCGTCGCTCGCCACCGGCAGCGCGGCGGCGTGCGTCCAGTCCAGACCGGCCGGCTTGGCGGCGAGGACGGTCTCGGTGGCCAGCGCGTACTGGGCGTAGGAACCGGTGTCGGACCAGCCCAGCACCGCGTCGCCGGCCTTCAGCCGCTCGACGCCTTCGCCGACGGCGTCGACGACCCCGGCGATCTCCCCGCCGGGTACCGCGGGCAGGGTGGTGGGGAAGATCGCCTCCATGCCCCCGGAACGGATCTTGCCGTCCACCGGGTTGACGCCGACCGCCCGGACCCGCACCCGGACCTGGCCGGGACCGGGCCGGGGTACCTCGATCTCCGCCTCGTGCAGGACTTCGGTGCCGCCGAACGTGTCGAAAACGATGGCCTTCATGACTGAGGTCTCCTTCGTGAGCCGAGCTGCCCACCCCGTTTAGGTGGCCAGCCACATGAAAGCTAGCACCTATTGTGTGGCTAGCCAAGTATTCCGAGTGGTCCTCGCTGAGTGACCCCGCCGAGTGATCCCCACCGGTCCGGGTACCGGTGCCGTCATGGGTGACGTGGTGCAGGCGGGGCTGTGGGGACTGGTGGCGGGTTCGGCGCTGCTGTTGGGCGCCGGACTCGGCTACGGGCTGCGCGTGCCCCAGAAGGTGATCGCCTCCGTGATGGCCTTCGGGGCCGGGGTGCTGCTGTCGGCGGTCTCCTTCGAACTGGTCGGTGAGGCGTACGACCAGGCCGGACTCGGGCCGGCCGCCATCGGCACCCTCGCCGGCGCCGCCGCCTACACCCTGGGCAACATGTGGCTGGCCCGGCGCGGTGCCCGGCATCGCAAGCGGTCCGGCAGCCGGTCGGGCGAGGTGCAGCCGTCGGAGAGCGAGCAGGGCGGTTCCGGGGCGGCGCTGGCGCTGGGGGCGCTGCTGGACGGGGTCCCGGAGTCCGCGGTCATCGGGGTGAGCCTGCTGGACGGCGGGGCGGTGAGCCTGGTGACGGTCGCGGCCGTGTTCATCAGCAACGTGCCCGAGGGACTGTCGAGTTCGGCGGGGATGAAACGGGCGGGGCGCGGCAAGGCGTACGTCTTCGGCGTGTGGGCGGCGATCGCGGCCGCCAGCACCGTCTCCGCCGTACTGGGCTACACGGTCATCGGCGCGTTCTCCCCGGCCGTCATCGCGGCCGTGACGGCGGTGGCCGCCGGCGCGATCCTCGCGATGATCGCCGACACCATGATCCCCGAGGCGTTCGAGGACGCCCATCTGGCGATCGGGATGATCACGGTGTGCGGCTTCCTGGTGTCCTTCGCCCTGTCCCACAGCTGACCGGCCCGTGGGCCGGCATCACGTGGGCAGAAAGCAGCGGTCAAGAGCAATCCTCCAGGATCTCAGGTCCGGATTCCCGGTGTGACGCATGGCGAGGAATGCCTCGGACCGCTGGTCGTGCCACGCGGGACCGTGGCCGTGGGCCGTCTGGCTCGGACAAGGACGGATCTGGTGGAAGAACCCGTGTTCATCGGCCGCGCCCCGGCGCGACAGCCGGACCTGCAAGCGCTGATGGGATCGGTGGCCTGCGGGGACGGCGATGCCTTCGCGGCGCTGTACGACGCCGTCGCGGCCCCCGTGCTGGGGGTGGTCCGCGCGGTGCTGCGTGACGTGGCGCAGTCCGAGGAGGTCGCCCAGGAGGTGCTGGTGGAGGTCTGGCGCACCGCGCCCCGCTACCGGCCCGAGCGCGGCACCGTCATCAACTGGGTCCTCACCCTCGCCCACCGGCGGGCCATCGACCGGGTCCGCTCGGCGGAGGCGTCCGCGGCCCGGGACCACCGGGCGGCGCTGCTGGACCGGGTGCCCGAGTACGACGAGGTGACCGAGCAGGTCGAGCACCGGCTGGAGCGTGAGCAGGTACGCCGCTGCCTGCGGACCCTGACGGACCTCCAGCGCCAGTCCGTCACGCTCGCCTACTACCGGGGGCTCACGTACCGGGAGGTGGCGGCCCAGCTGTCCGTTCCGCTGGGAACGGTCAAGACCCGTCTGCGCGACGGGCTGATCCGGTTGCGTGACTGCCTGGGAGTGAGCGCATGACCGCCACCGACGCCGATCTGCACACCCTCACCGGTGCCTACGCCCTGCACGCCCTGTCGGACGAGGAACGCGCCCGGTTCGAACGGCACCTGGGCGCCTGCCGGTCCTGCGCGCAGGAGGTGGCCGAGTTCACCGCCACCGCCGCACGGCTCGCGGGGGCGGTCGCCGTGGCCCCCCGTTCCGGCCTGAAGCAGGAGGTCCTGGACCGTGTCGCCACGGTCCGGCAGGTGCCGCCGCCCACCCGCCTGCCCCGGCCGGCCGGGGCGTTCCGGCGCCGGCTGCCCCGGCTGGCGCTGGCCGCCTGCCTGGTCCTGGCCGCGGGGCTCGGCGGGGTCGCCGGGTGGGAGCACGACCGGGCACAGGACGCCGCGACCGAGGCCCGGCAGGTGCGGCAGCGCACGGACGAGCTGATCGCCGTACTCGGCGCACCCGACGCCGTCACCCGGCGCGTCCCGCTGGACGGCGGGGCGCACGCCAGGGTCGTCGTCTCCGCCGCCCGGGACCGGGCGGTCCTGGTGGCGTCCGGCATGGCGGACCCGCCCGGCGGCAAGGTGTACCAGCTCTGGTACGACGTGGGCGGCACCATGCGGTCGGCGGGCCTGCTGGACGCCGACCGCGCCGAACAGGCCGTCGTGCTGGCCGGCTCCGCGAACTCCGCCTCGGCCGTGGGCATCACCGTGGAACCGGCGGGCGGCTCGCCCCGGCCCACCAGCACGCCGCTGGCCCTGGTGGCCCTGCCCGCCTGAGCACGGTCGTCGTCCCGCGCCCCGGCGACCGTTGCCGGGCACCCGTCCGGGCGGGGCCGGTCCGTCGGCCGGCCCCGCCATCGGGGCCGGCCGGCCCCGCCATCGGTGTCAGGCGTCAGGTGCCACCGGCTCCGATCCCGGCTTCGGCCTCGGCGACACCGTCGTACACGCGCAGCACGGTGTCCAGACCGGTCAGTTGCAGCATCCGTACCAGGTAGGGCGGCACCCGGGCCAGCACCAGCGCGGCCCCGACCGCGTCCGCCTGACGCCAGGCCCGGATCAGGACGCTCAGGCCGGCCGAGTCGCAGAACGACACCGCGGACAGGTCCAGCACCACGTCCCGCCGGCCACGGGCGATCTCCTCCCCGATGCGGCCGTGGAAGAACGGCGCGGTCCGGTAGTCCATCGGGCCGCCGACCTGGACAGACAGGCAGGTGCCCGACGACGCGGTCCGGACTGAGGGTTCCTCGGTCATCACACTCTCCCAACCGTCTCGGCGGGCGACGCGACCGGTCGCCACGACGAGCGCATTCGGCTCCTCGGGCCGCTCACCCCGGCACGGATCACAGGGTGAGCGGCCATGTCGACAAGGCGGTGCGGGCGGATATGACGGCGGGCACCGGCTCGCTCGGGGTGTCCGGCGGCGCGCCCGCCGGCATCGGCGGTATCGCTTCGGAGCGCAGGACACCGCAGACGGCCGCGGCGGTGAGCCGGTGCCAGGTGCCGGCGCCGCGCAGCATGGTGTGCCGCCTGTGCGGCACGGCGACGCCGCGGCACGCCACCCCCTCCGCCCGGGCCCGGCGCACGAGGCGCCAGGTCTCTTCGGCGTCGGTGACGGTGTCCGCCGGGTCGTGCAGCAGCACCACCCGGCGGCCGGCGGGCTGGGCGACGGGTTCTCCGGGCGGGCACCACGGGGCCAGGCCGATCACGGCCCGCACCAGCGGATGGCCGGCCACCCGCAGGGCCGCTCTGCCGCCCATGGAGTGCCCGATCAGTACCGTCGGCAGGCCCGGACGCGAGGCGGCCAGCTCGTCCAGGGCCCGGCGCGCGTCGTGGGCCGGGCCGGCCCGGGAGCCGTTCCAGCCGCGGTGGCGGTAGCGCACCCGCGCGACCAGCAGTCCGCCGGGCAGTCCCGGGGACGCCGCCGCGCGGACGGCCCGGACCACGGGTGCCATGCGCAGGGCGGGGAGGTTCAGCCGGGGCGGCGGGGGGCGCGGGCAGGGCGGCCGTACGGGCCGCGCGGCCGCCGGTCCGGGAGGAGGTGGAGGAACTCACTTCATGCCTTCGTACAGCCCGTGGTGGTCCAGGAACCGGAACAGGTAGCGGGCCGGGTAGCGCATCGCCGTCCCCGGCGGACAGGACCACACCGCCGACACCAGCGGGACGACGAAGTGCGAGACGAAGTACTGCCCGCCGGGCCGGTCGTCGGCCTCGTACAGCACGACCTCGGAGGACCGCCGCAGCACATGGGCGGCGGTGAGGCCGGCCACCCCGGCGCCGATGACGGCCACTCGTCCGCGTACCACTGTGCAGTTTCCCTTCGGCCGGGTGCTGTCCGTAGTGCCGGTCGAGGCCGGCACGGGTAGTCCGAAGCGGGACGCGCACCGGATTGGTCCGGTCACCCGATGACCTGGCCGCGCGGGCTCCTACGGAGCCGACCAAGCCGCGGATTGGTCCGGAAAAAACTCGATTCACCACCGTTCCGGGCCAATCCGGCCGCCGGCGGGGGCCGGATTACCCCCGTGAGCGACGAAGAGCGGGAGACACGGAAGCCGGCCCGGGCGGTACGGCTCGCCCTGGGCGGGCTGAGCGGTCTGCTGGCCGGATGCGCGGCGCTCGCCGTCGCGGAACTGGTCGCGGCGGCGGTGCGCCCCGAGGCCGGACCGGTCGTCGCGGTCGGCGGCGCGGCCATCGACCGCACGCCGGTCGCGGTGAAGGACTGGGCGATCCGGTCCTTCGGCACCCACGACAAGCTGGTCCTCCAGCTCGGCATCCTCGCCGTGCTGGCGCTGTTCGCCCTGGCTCTCGGCATGCTCGCCACCCGGCACCGGCGGCCGGGCGCGGCCGGTGTGCTGGTCTTCGGCGCGGCCGGCGCGGTGGCGGCCACCGGGCGCCCGGACTCCACGAGTCTCGCCGACGCCGTGCCCTCGGTGGCCGGGGCGGTCGCCGGGGCCGCACTCCTGTACTTCCTGGCCGGCCGCCTGCCGGCTCCGCACCGTGCGTCCGGGACGCCGGGACGGGACTGGGACCGGCGCGCATTCGTCATCGCGGCGACCGCCGCCGCGGCCGCCTCGGCGGGAGCCGGCGCGCTCGGCCGGGCCCTGAACGGTTCGAGCGGCCGGGACGCGGTCGCCTCCCGCGACGCTCTGGACCTGCCGGCCCCGGACTCACCCGCCCCCGCCGTACCCAAGGGGGCACAGCTGCGCGTCGCGGGGGTCAGCTCCTTCCGCACACCGAACAAGGACTTCTACCGGGTGGACACCGCGCTGGTGGTCCCCAAGGTGGACGCCACGGCCTGGCGGCTGCGGGTCCACGGCACCGGCGTACGCCGCCCGGTGACGCTGTCCTTCGCCGACCTGCTGCGCCGGAAGCCGGTCGAGCGGGACATCACCCTCACCTGCGTCTCCAACGAGGTCGGCGGCCCCTACGTCGGCACCGCCCGCTGGATCGGCGTACGCCTGGCCGACCTGCTGGCCGACTGCGGTGTCGTACCGCCGTCCCGGGGCGGACCCGCCGACCAGCTCGTCGCCCGCTCCGTGGACGGCATGACCATCGGCAGCCCGGTCGAGGACGTCATGGACGGCCGCGACGCCCTGCTCGCCGTCGGCATGAACGGCGAACCGCTCCCCTTCGCCCACGGCTTCCCGGTCCGCATGGTCGTCCCCGGCCTGTACGGATACGTCTCCGCCTGCAAATGGATCCAGGACCTCGAACTGACCACCTTCGACAGCTACGACGCCTACTGGGTCAAGCGCGACTGGGCCCGCGAGGCCCCGGTCAAGACCCAGTCCCGGATCGACACCCCGAAGCCCTTCGCCCGCCCGAAGACGGGGACGGTCATGGTGGCCGGGGTCGCCTGGGCCCAGCACCGCGGCATCGACAAGGTCGAGATCCGCGTCGACGACGGCCCCTGGCAGGACGCCACCCTCGCCGCCGAGGACAGCCGCGACACCTGGCGCCAGTGGTCCTACGCGTGGCGGGCCGGCCAGGGCGGCCACACCCTCACCGTGCGCGCCACCGACCGCACCGGCCGGACCCAGACCGAGAAACGCACCCGGACCGTCCCCGACGGCGCCAGCGGCTGGCACTCGGTCGTGGTGACCGTCGAGTGACCCCTACTTCCTGACCCCTTACCCCCTGTTCAGGCGGCAACTGCCGCCCTCACTCCAGGAGAAACATCATGATGCAGACCCGTATGCCTGGTATGCGCCGTATCGCCCTGACCGCCGCCGCGGCGGCCGTGCTGCCGCTCGCGCTCAGCGCGTGTTCCGACGACGGCGGCGACTCGGCCTCGTCGGATTCCAGCAGCAAGGCGTCCGCCGCCGCCACGGCGTCGGACGACTCCATGGCCGGCTCCGGCAGCACCGACTCGGCCATGAGCGAGCCGTTCGGCCCCGCCTGCTCCTCCGTGCCGAAGGACGGCGCGGGCTCCTTCGACGGCATGGCCCAGGACCCGGTGGCCACCGCCGCGTCCAACAACCCGGCGCTGTCCACCCTGGTCACCGCCGTCAAGAAGGCCGGCCTGGTCGACACCCTCAACAACGCCGAGAACATCACCGTGTTCGCGCCGACCAACGACGCCTTCGCCAAGATCCCGAAGGCCGACCTGGACAAGGTCCTCAACGACAAGGCCCAGCTCACCAAGATCCTGACCTACCACGTCGTGGGGCAGAAGCTGGCCCCCGAGGACCTGGCGGACGGCTCCTTCGACACCCTGGAGAAGTCGAAGGTCATGACCTCCGGCTCCGACGAGGACTACACCGTCAACGACTCCGCCAAGGTGGTCTGCGGCAACGTCAAGACCGCCAACGCCAACGTCTACATCATCGACAGCGTCCTGATGCCGTCCTGATGCCGTCCTGACGCCGTCCTGATGCCGGAAAACTGACGGCCCGGCCGGACCGGTGGAGCACCCCGCCGGCCGGGCCGGATCAGCGCAGCCCGGCGAAGAGATCGTTCTCGGGCAGCGCCGCACCGGTGGCGTCCTGGACCCGTACGAAGGTCTCCACGCCCATCAGCTCGCCGAAGCTCTCCTTGCCCATCCCGAGGAAGAAGATGTTCTCGCCCTGACTGGCGTGCGCGGCCAGCGCGTCGAACTTCTGGCCGCTGAACCCGGTGGTGTCCACCCACGTGGTGATCTCGTCGTCGGGGAGGCCGATCTCGGCCGTCGCGGCGGCCTCGGCCGGGTCCGGCTCCGGCAGGTCCGGGTGCAACTCGCGGATGATCTCGCCGAAGCGCCGCATCGTCGAGCGGGGCATCGTGGTCCAGTACACCTTCGGTGTCAGCGCGGGCCCGGTCATCTCCAGCGCCGCCATCGTGATGCGGTGGGCCTGGATGTGGTCGGGGTGGCCGTAGAAGCCGTTCTCGTCGTAGGTGACGACGACGTCAGGCCGGTAGTGCCGCATGAGTTCCGCGAGCCGGGCCGCGCCTTCCCGCACAGGGGTCTGCCAGAAGGACCCGGGGGCGTCGTTGCTCGGCCAGCCCACCATCCCGGAGTCGGCATAGCCCAGCATCTCCAGATCACTGATCTTCAGGACGCCGCAGCTCTCCTCCAGCTCCTGACGGCGCATCGAGGCGACCGCCGCCGGATCGTGTCCGGGCTCGCCCGGTTTGACACCCCCCGGTCCGTCACCGCAACCGCCGTCGGTACACGTCACGAGCACCGTGCGGATGCCTTCCGCCGCGTACCGCGCGAGGACCCCTCCGGTACCGGTGGCCTCGTCGTCGGGGTGGGCGTGCACAGCCATGAGCGTCAAGGGCCGGTCAGTCATGAAACAGTCCTCCTGCGGAGAGCCCAGTTCTCGGTGATGGGGGGCGCCCCCCGGTCGGTGCAACCGCGCCGGACGCGCCGGCTGTTCCCGGCCCGGCCAGGGAATCGAGCCATGACCGACGAAGAGCAGGGACGACGGGGAGACGATCGCCGACAGCACCGACCAGCCGGCCGTCGGCCAGGACCTCACCCCGGCCCCCGGACGATGAGCCGGTACGCCACGACACCCGCCCCCGGCCTGCCCAGCAGGTCGCGGAGGCGCTCGCGTGGGCGTCCGGCTGCCTTCACTCCGCGATCGTCTTTCACCCCGCGCCGGCGCTTCGGCGTTCTCTCAGCCGAAACCGGGAGACAACGTCCCCTCAGATGGTGGGGGTGTCGTCAACAACCGGCCGGTGAATCTCGATGACCGGCTTCCACCCCGCGGAGAACTCGATGAAGTCCGCCCGAGTGGGATAGGTGTCGATCGCGCGACGATCACGCTTGGGGCTGTCGCTCGCCTTGCGGCCCCGGGGGATCTGCTCCTCGAAGATGTCGACCTTCACGTCGGGAACCTCCTTGAGGCCCTGGCGCCAGATCTGCACGACGTCGGCGCCGAACGCCTGCCGGGCCGCGGCGTAAAGGGCCGTGAGGGCCCCCTTGTCCCCACCGGGGACGAACAGCGCCAGGTCCAGTACGACACCGGAGGACTGGAGGACCTCGATGGTCACCGAGTCCTTCTCGGCGGCCACGTATATCCCGGCTCCATTTTCGTCGTCGGGAAGGCAGGTGACCTCTTCCTGGAATACGGTTCGCGCTGTGACCGAGCCGCCCTCGAAATCGTCGCCGGGCTTGGTCAGAAAAGCGGGGACATAGCAGTCGGGAAGCTTGAGTTCTGCCGTGTCGGCGGAGACGAATACCCTGTCCTTGACACCGAGCTTCGTCACCTCTTCCAGTGAGAGGCGGCGAGCGGTGATCTTCTCCGTGTTCACGATTTCCCTTTCAGGTTGCACTGTCCCTCCGAACAATTACGCTACCACGAAAGCCCGAAGTCAACTGCCCAGTAATCACCCAGGTGTTGGGGATCAGCCGGCGGTTGCATTACGGCAGGTATCGCCCATATGGCCTTCGCGGAAAGAGGCCCGACGCCAGACAGCAAAAAGGCCCGGGTCGACGACCTGGGCCTTCTTCATGGAGCGGGTGACGAGAATCGAACTCGCGCTCTCAGCTTGGGAAGCTGATGTTCTACCATTAAACTACACCCGCGTAAGCGTCACGGAGCCGGTGGGGACCGGCGTCCGGATGCTCGGTCACTCTACCTCATGCCAGGCTCCCGGTGTTCGGGCCGTGCGTTTTCGGGGGGTCTTCGTGGGGTGGGACGGGGCTGCGGAGGGCTGGAGTCGGGGCGTACGGTGGGGGTGTTGGAGAGGGGTCGGGCGGGGCGGAGTGCCGCCTGGAGAGTCGTTCCTTTCATCCCGTACTGTGGCTTTTGTCGTCGATGTCGTCAGGTAGACATGATCAGACGCGGCTCTTGGGGAAGGGACTTGAAGGACTTGATGGAGCGCACCGTCGTCCGCTGTGCCGATGGGCACGTGTTCAGCACCTCTTCGTTCCCGATGCAGCAGGCCGAGCGGCTCGGTCCCGGGCGGCTCGTCCGGTGTCCGAGGTGTGCGCGGCTGCGCAGCGTCGTGCCGGTGAGCTACGAGAAGCGGTAACGGAAGAAGCCGCAGCACACGGCGCGTGGGGTGGCCGATTGCGGTCGCTTCGCGCGCCTTGCGTATCCTCGGGGCGTGCTTCTCTCAGACAAGGACATCCGGGCCGAGATCGACGCCGGGCGGGTACGGATCGACCCCTACGACGATTCGATGGTGCAGCCGTCCAGTGTTGACGTACGTCTCGACCGGTTCTTCCGGGTGTTCGAGAATCACCGCTATCCCCACATCGACCCGTCGGTCGAGCAGGTGGATCTGACCAGGCTGGTCGAGCCGGACGGGGACGAACCGTTCATCCTGCATCCCGGTGAGTTCGTGCTGGCCAGTACGTACGAGGTCATCTCGCTGCCCGACGACCTCGCCTCGCGGCTGGAGGGGAAGTCCTCGCTCGGGCGGCTCGGGCTGGTCACGCACTCCACCGCCGGGTTCATCGACCCGGGGTTCTCCGGGCACGTGACGCTGGAGCTGAGCAATCTCGCCACGCTGCCGATCAAGCTGTGGCCCGGCATGAAGATCGGGCAGCTGTGCATGTTCCGGCTCAGTTCGCCGGCCGAGTACCCGTACGGCAGTGAGCGGTACGGGTCGCGTTATCAAGGGCAGCGGGGGCCGACCGCCTCCCGCTCCTTCCTCAATTTTCATCGGACCCAGGTGTGAGCGCGGACAAAGGTAGCGGACAAAGATATGAGTGACGTTCGGGAGAATCTCAGCTACGAGCAGTTCGGTGTCGCCGTGCGGGAGCTCGCGCAGGCGGTGGCGGACGACGGGTTCGAGCCGGACGTCGTACTGTCCATCGCCCGGGGCGGGGTGTTCGTGGCGGGCGGACTGGCGTACGCGCTCGACTGCAAGAACATCCATCTGGTGAATGTGGAGTTCTACACGGGGGTGGGGACGACCTTGGAGATGCCGGTCATGCTGGCGCCGGTCCCCAACGCCATCGACTTCTCCGACAAGAAGGTCCTCATCGCCGACGACGTCGCTGACACCGGCAAGACGTTGAAGCTGGTGCGGGACTTCTGCCTGGACACCGTCGCCGAGGTGCGCAGTGCGGTGATCTACGAGAAGACCCAGTCGCTGGTGAAGTGCGAGTACGTGTGGAAGCGGACCGACGAGTGGATTAATTTTCCCTGGTCCGTTTTGCCTCCATGCCGTAAGTCCGGCACGCCGATCACGCCTTCGAAAGATGCTCTGTGAGCCACTTCGGACACTGACCCGTACTGGCCGCACTCGCAATGGTCGGCAGGAGTGTCGGAGCGGGCAAGCACCTCGGGGACCTTCGCGGGTCCGCCCGTCTTGGGTTGCCCAGTCGCCGACGTATCCAGTGCCCCAGCTGGCTTCTGTCACATCCCGGTGCGAGGTTCCCCCGAGCAATGGGGGAACCTCGAGTGAGCAGCGTCAAACAGAGGACGGCCCCAGACTCATGATGTCTGGGGCCGTCCTGGTCAGTCCCGCCAGACGGGTTCGATCAGGTCAGGATTGAAGATCCGCTTGCCGCGCCCGGCCGGGTGGATCACCACAGCCGACAGGCTGTGCAGGATGATCTCTTGTTGCCGCTCGATGGGAAGCTCCCTCAACTCCTCACGGCTCCTGATCCCCTCGCTGACGGACTCAGCTCGCTTGATCTCTCGCTGGAAGCGGCCACGTTCCAGCTTCAGTTCGTCCCGTCGGCGCTCCAGATCCGGCAGGAGCTGAAGTAGCGAGGACATGGTGATCTCGCGGTTGTTCGCGGCCGTGGTCAGGGCCTTGATGTCGTCCGACACGGCCTTGAACTCGGCCACCCTGGGCCACTCCGCAGACGTAGGGCTGCCATCCTCAGCCGCCCTCCTGCGCTGCTCCTCCAGGACGAGGTCAATGATCAGGTTCTCCATGGGTTCCCCGACCCGTCCGACCTTGCCGCAACCGCCGTTCACGACGGAGCACTGATAGCTGTACTTCGACGCCTTCGATCCGGGCTTCCACAGTCGGTTGCTCTGACCCCTGATCTTGTTGTGGCACAGCCCGCAGCGGGCGATACCGGAGAGCAGATACTTGCGCGCGA
Organism: Streptomyces sp. JW3; assembly: GCF_052216785.1. Taxonomy (NCBI): domain Bacteria; kingdom Bacillati; phylum Actinomycetota; class Actinomycetes; order Kitasatosporales; family Streptomycetaceae; genus Streptomyces; species Streptomyces sp. JW3. Next base: position 58,580 of record NZ_JBQOUX010000002.1, read on the forward strand.
CCGGCCTACCGGCGGCAGGGTTGGCCTGCTTCCGCTCGGCAACGGCGGCGCAGACCGCTTCCCACTCCTCCGGCGTGTTGATCGTGTTCCACTCGCCGATCACGGGTTCCCCACTGTCGTTGAGCAGGATCTCACCGTGATAGGTGCGGTAGCCGCACAGTCGGGGGCTGGTCACCATCAGTTCGACGTGGTGGTGTGCCATCCGCTTGGTTCCCTCGCGCGGTCGGCCGATCCCCTCTTCCTGCCACCGCTTGCGGATGGTGCCGATGCGCACTCCGGCCAGGATCTCCTTCTGTGCCTCACGGATGTGCCGTGCCGCCTCGGGGTCGACGCTGTTCGGGTCGTCCTTCTTCCACCCGTACGGCGACGGGCCGCCGCTCGACTTCCCGTTCATCGCCAGTTCGAGGTGCTTGCGCTTGATGCGGCGGGCGGTGTCGTGTGACGACTTGTTGGCGAAGGCCACCATCACGCGGGCCATGGTCCGTCCGTCCGCCGACGACAGGTCGATGTCGTTCGTGACGGTGACGAACGTCAGACGCTTCCGGGTCTCGAAGACCTCGATCAGACGTTCAAGATCCTTCGGCTGCCGGGCCAGCCTGTCCAGGTCGTAGGACACCACGCCGTCGATGAGCCCGGCCGCCAGATCAGACAGCATCAGCTCGAATTCGGGGCGGCGGACGTTCCGTTTGTACGCGGAGACGTCGTTGTCCTCGTAGATCCTCGCCACGCTCAGTCCGCGCAGGTCGGCCAGTCGTTCGCAGTCCTGCCGCTGACGGGTGACGCCGAGGCCGTCGCCCTCGTCGTCTCGTGAGATCCGGGTGTAGATGGCCACCTTGCGTGCCACGCTTGGTTCCTCCCCCACCCCGGCGGGCCTCTGCCGGAGTGAAGCAAGGTTACTACCCTCATACAGGTCACTGAGCTTGGTCCGTCGAGCCGCCGGTGGTCAAGCGGGCCGGGCAGGTGCTCGACGCCTGAGCGGAAGCGAGAGCAAGGGGCTCCCCGCAGTGCGGGGAGCCCCTTTCGCGTTCAGGCGGTGCGTGCGTGCGTCCGTCAGAACGTGCCCAGCTTCACGATCGACAGCAGGGCGACCAGCTGGATCGCGGACGCGCCCAGCGCCTTCGGCCAGGGCAGGTCGTGCGAGCGGCTGACCATCAGGGTGAGCAGCGCGCCGGCCGCGACCCAGGTGATCCAGCCGAGGATCTGGACGAACGGCGCGTCGCCGCCCGCGAACATGGCGACGATCAGACGCGGCGCGTCCGTCAGCGACATGATCAGCATGGAGAGGCCGACCGTGGGCTGCCACGCCCCGTCGCCGCCGAGCTGACGGGCCAGGGTGTGGGTGACCACGCCCAGGATGAAGGCGGAGAGGACCATCGCGACGGCCGTCACCAGCACGATCGGGATGGCGTTCGACAGCGTCGCGTTGATCGCGTCCTCGCGGGCGCCGTCGAAGCCGAACACCGCGATCATGCCGTAGACGAAGGTCACGATCAGGGCGGGGCCCCACATCGTGTAGTCCCGCATCTGCAGGAAGGTCTGGTTGGGGGCGGTGACGACGCCCTTCAGCAGGTCCTTCCAGCGCAGCCGGGGGCCGACCGGGCCGGGCGGCGGGGTGGCCGAACCGGCGCGGTAGGTGCCGCCCTGGGTGTACGGGTCGTCGCCGACCGAGAACGCCTGGGTGTGGCCGGGGTTGTTGGCGGCGTACGGGTCGTGCGGCGCGGCGCCGGGCGGGCCGCCCCGCGGGTAGCCGGCGTCGTCGCCGAAGTACTCCGGCTCGCCGTGCCCGCCGGGTGCCTGGCCGCCGTAGCCGCCGCCGTTCGGCTGCGGCCACTGCCCGCCGCCGGCGCCGCCGGTGTACGGCGGCTGCGGTGGGTACGGCTGCGGCGCCGGGGGATAGCCGTACGGCTGTCCCTGCGGCGTCTGCTGCCCGTGCGGGGGGTGTTGCGGTCGCGTCTGAGGAGCGCCGTTGTCCCGGCCGCGTCCGATCCTGAATCCAGCCACGCTTCCGAACGTACCTGGTCCCGCTGAGTGACGTGCCGGGCCCGGGCTTGTGGACCCGGCTTTGCGGCCGAGCTGTGACATCCCTTACGGGATCGGACCGCATCCCCTTAAGGGGGCGGCCCGATCCCGTAAGGGGCGGTCCGTCAGTCCGCGAAGTTGGCGCCGAAGTACGGCGTTCCGGTCGTCGAGACGCCGGAGGTGCTCGGCGAGACGGTGCGGGAGCCGGAGGTGGTGATCTTCGTGCCGTTGGAGGGCAGGTAGACCAGCGCGCCGTTGCCGGCGTTCTCCTCGGAGCTGACGACGAGGTCGGCGCGGCCGTCGCCGGTGACGTCGTCGAGCTTGAGGTCGGTGCCGAAGTAGTCATTGCTCTCGTTGGCGCCGGGGACGCCCGCGGTGTTCTGGGAGAAGGACTGGGCGCCGGAGGCGGTGTTCAGCCCGGCGGCGGTGCCGTAGAGGACGGTGACCGTGCCGGTGTTGACGGCGCTGCCGATGTTCTCGCCGGCCACGCCGATGGCCAGGTCGAGGAAGCCGTCGGCGTTGATGTCGCCGAGGTCCAGCTCGTAGCCGAAGAAGTCGTTGCCCTCGGCGGCGCCGGGGACGTTGCCGGTGTTCTGGGTGATGCCGGTGACGGAACCGGGGCCGGCGGCCGCGCCGTACGTCACCCAGACCTTGCCGCCGTTGGCGGAGTCCGGGACCGCGGTGCCGTCCTCGGTCTTCGTGTTCCAGTAGGCGCCGCTGACGATGTCGCCGTAGCCGTCGGCGTCGATGTCGCCGATCGCGGTGATGACGCCGGGCTTGAGGGGCTGCGCGGCGGACGCCGTCAGGCCGGTCGCGGAGCCGGGGAGGTAGTAGTTGCGGTTCCAGCCGTACTCGGTGGCCGTCTCGTAGCCGTCGACGACCAGGTCGGTGCGGTGGTCGCCGTTGATGTCGCCGGTGGTGAGGTTGAGCGGGCCCATCGCCTCGGTGCTGAGGATCGGGGGTTCGACGGTGTACTTGCCGCCGGGCTTGCCGGTGCTGCTGATGCCGCCCTTGAGGACGTACACGGTGGCGTTGTCGCTGCCTACGGCCAGGTCGGCCCTGCCGTCGCCGTCGAAGTCGCCGGCCGCGAGGTTCTTGCCCCAGTAGTCGTGCGCGGAGGCCGCCGGGTCGGCGACGGCGGCGCCCTTGCCGGTGATGCCGGACTTGGAGCCCCACAGGATGGTGACGCTGCCGCCGTCCTTGTCGTTGCCGACGTCCTCGCCGGGGGAGCCGACGGCGACGTCGTCGTAGCCGTCGCCGTTGAAGTCGGCGTAGGCGCTCTCCGCGCCGAACATGTCGCCCGTCTCGGCGCCGCCGGGGGTGCCGGTGGTGTTCTGGCTGATGGTGTGGCGCTTGGCGGACGAGACGCCGGTGGCCGTGCCGTAGAGGACGACGAACTGGCCGGCGCTCTTCTTGCCGGCGACGTGGGCGCCGCTGGCGGAGAAGGCGACGTCGCCGCGGCCGTCGCCGTTGAAGTCGGCCTGTGGGACGACGGTGGCGTCCGCGGCGGTGGCCGTCACGGCGACGGCACTGAGCAGCCCGCCGGTCAGCGCGGCGGCGGTGGCGGTCGCGAGGGCGAGCCGCAGGGGTCTGTGCACGCGGGGTCTCCTGCTGCATGCGGATGCCGGTCGGCATCGCGTCGGTTGAGTGCCGGTTGCGGTGATTTCGCCGGGAGTTGGGGGCGGGTTCACCGGCAAGCCGGCGTTCAGGAGACCTTCGGTGGGGCGGGAGGGTTGTACGTGTGTTCGGGGCCGGCTTCGGGCGGGTGGCCGGTTCGGTCAGGTGCGGAGCGGGGGGTCAGGGGGGTGGGTGCGGTCGAGGGCAGGGGTCATTCGGTGGGCGTCTCGTCTTTGCGCCGGGAGACGAAGGAACCGAGGCCGGGTTCGGTGTAGGTCAGCCCTTCCTCGCGCAGCGCGCGCAGCACCTTGTGTGCCGTCGCGTTGGCGATGCCGAACTCCGCCGTCAGTTGCACCACCGAGGGCACTCGGGTGCGTGGGGCGTAGGTGCCGTCCGTGATGCGACTGCGGATGACCTTGGCGACCTGGCGCCAACGGGGGATGTCGGGAGCGAATTCGATCACAGCAGCCAGCATGTCCATGGAGTACCTGGCATGCCTGGGACAGTCGAAGACGGGGCTCAATCGGTTGACGTGTCGCCTGCTTGTTCGGCGACGAACGAGCCGAGACCTACCTCGGCGCGGATGAGGCCCGCCGCTTTGAGGTGACTCAGAGCCTTCTGTGCCGTCGAGGCGGCGATGCCGAACTCGGCGGACAGTTCAACGACCGAGGGGACACGGGAGCCCACGGGGTACTGACCTTCGGCGATGCGGCTTGTGATCGCCGCGGCGACCTGACGCCAGACGGGCCGGGTGCGGTCGAGGTCGGGAGTCATGCGGTTGACGCTAAAACCCTGCGGTCTACCGTGCGACCGCAGTAGACTTCGGTAGACCGCAGGCCCGCAAGCCCCGGCGACGGATCGCAGCCGTCCCGGGGCGTGGCCACCAGCCGCCCACTCACTCGGAGCTGATGACATGACCGACCATATCCGCCTGCTCCCCTGGACGGCCGCCGAAGGCGGCAAGGCCTGTTACCTCATCACCGACCAGGGGGGCGGCACCGTGTCCCGGCTGGCGGACGTCACCGAGGCCGTGCAGTTGGAGATGGGGGAGCGGCTGCTCGTGCACGCGCGCGGGATGCTGCCCAGCGCTCCGGACGGGGAGCTGCGGTATCTCGCCGTGCGGCTGGGCGAGTCCCTCAATGACGCCCTGCGGGTCGCCGAGAGCCGGGGGCAGCGGCTGGAGCTGCTCAACTGAGCGGGCTCTGAACAGGCCGACGCCCCGTGTCATCCGTTTGCGGCGGACACGGGGCGTCGGCGGCAGCCGAAGGGCCGGGAGTTACTTCACCGGCTCCGGTTCCGGCGTCGGCTCCGATTCCGCCTCGCCCGCCGGGTCGGCCGGGGTCCGCACCGAGTCCAGCAGGAGCTGGGCGACGTCGACCACCTGGATCGACTCCTTCGCCTTGCCGCCCGCGGCGGAGCCGCTGTCGGATTCAGCCTTCTTGCCGTTGATCGAGTCCGTGAGCATGACCAGGCAGAACGGGCAGGCCGTCGAGACGATGTCCGGGTTGACGGACAGGGCCTCGTCCACGCGCTCGTTGTTGATGCGCTTGCCGATCCGCTCCTCCATCCACATCCGCGCGCCACCGGCACCGCAGCAGAAGCCGCGCTCCTTGTGCCGGTGCATCTCCTCGTTGCGGATGCCCGGCACCGCGGCGATGATCTCGCGCGGCGGCGTGTAGATCTTGTTGTGCCGGCCCAGGTAGCAGGGGTCGTGGTACGTGATGATGCCCTCGACCGGCGTCACCGGGACCAGCTTGCCCTCGTCCACCAGGTGCTGGAGCAGCTGGGTGTGGTGGATGACCTCGTAGTCGCCGCCGAGCTGCGGGTACTCGTTGCCGAGCGTGTTCAGGCAGTGCGGGCAGGTGGCGACGATCTTCTTCGCCGACTTGGGCTTCCTGGTCTCCGGGGACTCGTCGTCCTCACCGAAGGCCATGTTCAGCGAGGCGACGTTCTCCATGCCCAGTTCCTGGAACAGCGGCTCGTTGCCCAGGCGCCGCGCCGAGTCACCCGTGCACTTCTCGTCGCCGCCCATGATCGCGAACTTCACGCCCGCCATGTGGAGCAGCTCCGCGAACGCCTTCGTGGTCTTCTTCGCGCGGTCCTCCAGGGCGCCGGCGCAGCCGACCCAGTAGAGGTACTCGACCTCGGTGAGGTCCTCGATGTCCTTGCCGACGACCGGGACCTCGAAGTCGACCTCCTTGGTCCACTCCAGGCGCTGCTTCTTCGCCAGCCCCCAGGGGTTGCCCTTCTTCTCCAGGTTCTTGAGCATCGTGCCCGCCTCGGACGGGAACGACGACTCGATCATCACCTGGTAGCGGCGCATGTCGACGATGTGGTCGACGTGCTCGATGTCCACCGGGCACTGCTCGACACAGGCGCCGCAGGTGGTGCAGGACCACAGCACGTCCGGGTCGATGACGCCGTTCTCCTCGAGGGTGCCGATCAGCGGGCGCTCGGCCTCCGCGAGAGCCGCGGCCGGCACGGCGGCGAGCGCCTCCTCGGACGCCTTCTCCTCGCCCTCCATCGACTTGCCGCCACCCGCCAGCAGGTACGGCGCCTTGGCGTGCGCGTGGTCCCGCAGGGACATGATCAGCAGCTTCGGGGAGAGCGGCTTGCCCGTGTTCCAGGCCGGGCACTGCGACTGGCAGCGGCCGCACTCCGTGCAGGTGGAGAAGTCGAGCAGACCCTTCCAGGAGAAGTGCTCGACCTGCGAGACGCCGAAGACGTCGTCCTCGCCGGGGTCGGTGAAGTCGATCGGCTTGCCGCTGGACGTCATCGGCAGCAGGGCACCCAGCGAAGTCCCGCCGTCCGCCTTCCGCTTGAAGAAGATGTTCGGGAAGGCCAGGAACCGGTGCCAGGCCACGCCCATGTCGGTCTTCAGGGCGACCGTGATCATCCAGATGAAGGAGGTCGCGATCTTCAGGCCGGCGAAGAAGTAGGTGAGGTTCTGGAGGGTGGACAGGTCCATGCCCTCCAGCCAGGACACCACCGGGTACGAGATGAAGAACGACGCCTCGTAGCCGTCCACATGGTGCTGGGCGCCCTCCAGCGCGTGCAGCATGAAGATGCAGACGCCGACGATCAGGATGACCGCCTCGACGAAGTACGCCTGGCCGAAGTTGGAGCCGGCGAAGCGGGACTTGCGGCCCGGCTTGCGCGGGTGGGACAGCTGCCGGATGCCGATCAGGACCAGGATGCCGAGCACGGTCATCGTGCCGATGAACTCGACGAAGACGTTGTACGGTGCCCAGTCGCCCAGGATCGGCAGCAGCCAGTCGGCCTGGAAGAGCTGGCCGATCGCGTTGACGATCGTCAGCAGCAGGGAGAAGAAGCCCACCGCCACGAACCAGTGCGCGACGCCGACCACGCCCCAGCGGTTCATCCGGGTGTGCCCGAGGAACTCCCTGACCACCGTGAGGGTGCGCTGCCCGGGGGCGTCGGTGCGCGTGCCGGCCGGCACCGGCTGGCCCAGTCGCATATAGGTGACGATCTGCAGGACGGCGCGGGCGAACAGTGCCACGCCGACCACGATCAGGACCAGCGACACGATGATCGCGGCGAGTTGCATTTCGGGGCTCCTCGGGCCTGCGAGGTTTCGAGGGGGGCGGTATTACTGAGCGGTAGCTTATGCAGTCTGTATGAGGGTACCCCCCATTCTCCGCCGCACTGTAGTCGGCCGTGTCGTGATCTGTGTCGCTGAGGCGACCCTGACCGTCGACGCGTCGTTGCGCGTAAGGGGCGGATAAGAGTTGAGTCGACTCGGCTCATGTCTGTTGACCCGGCGGACGTCGTCGTGCACACTTGAGCCTGTTCCACTCAAGTCAGCTGGAGGAAATCACCATGGCACGTGCGGTCGGCATCGACCTGGGCACGACTAACTCCGTCGTCAGCGTTCTTGAAGGCGGCGAGCCCACCGTCATCACCAACGCAGAGGGCGCCAGGACCACGCCGTCCGTCGTCGCCTTCGCCAAGAACGGCGAAGTCCTCGTCGGCGAGGTGGCCAAGCGCCAGGCGGTCACGAACGTCGACAGGACCATCCGGTCGGTCAAGCGCCACATGGGCACCGACTGGAAGATCAACCTGGACGGCAAAGACTTCAACCCGCAGCAGATCAGCGCCTTCGTGCTGCAGAAGCTGAAGCGGGACGCCGAGGCGTACCTGGGCGAGAAGGTCACCGACGCGGTCATCACCGTCCCGGCGTACTTCAACGACTCGGAGCGGCAGGCGACGAAGGAGGCCGGCGAGATCGCCGGTCTGAACGTCCTGCGCATCGTCAACGAGCCGACCGCCGCCGCGCTGGCGTACGGCCTCGACAAGGACGACCAGACGATCCTGGTCTTCGACCTCGGTGGCGGCACCTTCGACGTGTCGCTGCTGGAGATCGGCGACGGCGTCGTCGAGGTGAAGGCCACCAACGGTGACAACCACCTCGGTGGTGACGACTGGGACCAGCGCGTCGTCGACTACCTGGTCAAGCAGTTCCAGTCCGGTCACGGCGTGGACCTGAGCAAGGACAAGATGGCGCTCCAGCGCCTGCGCGAGGCCGCCGAGAAGGCGAAGATCGAGCTGTCCTCGTCCACCGAGACCTCGATCAACCTGCCCTACATCACGGCCTCCGCCGAGGGCCCGCTGCACCTGGACGAGAAGCTCACCCGGGCCCAGTTCCAGCAGCTGACCGCGGACCTGCTGGAGCGCTGCAAGACGCCGTTCCACAACGTGATCAAGGACGCGGGCATCCAGCTCAGCGAGATCGACCACGTCGTTCTCGTCGGCGGCTCCACCCGGATGCCGGCCGTCGCCGAGCTGGTCCGCGAGCTGACCGGCGGCAAGGACGCCAACAAGGGCGTCAACCCGGACGAGGTCGTCGCGATCGGCGCCGCCCTCCAGGCCGGTGTGCTCAAGGGCGAGGTCAAGGACGTCCTGCTGCTCGACGTCACCCCGCTGTCCCTCGGCATCGAGACCAAGGGCGGCATCATGACCAAGCTGATCGAGCGGAACACGACGATCCCGACCAAGCGGTCCGAGATCTTCACCACCGCCGAGGACAACCAGCCGTCCGTGCAGATCCAGGTCTACCAGGGCGAGCGCGAGATCGCGGCGTACAACAAGAAGCTCGGGATGTTCGAGCTGACCGGGCTGCCGCCGGCGCCGCGCGGCGTCCCGCAGATCGAGGTCTCCTTCGACATCGACGCCAACGGCATCATGCACGTGACCGCGAAGGACCTGGGCACGGGCAAGGAGCAGAAGATGACCGTCACCGGTGGCTCCTCGCTGCCGAAGGACGAGGTCAACCGGATGCGCGAAGAGGCCGAGAAGTACGCGGAGGAGGACCACGCCCGCCGCGAGGCCGCCGAGACCCGCAACCAGGGCGAGCAGCTCGTCTACCAGACCGAGAAGTTCCTCAAGGACAACGAGGACAAGGTCCCCGGTGACGTCAAGACCGAGGTGGAGACCGCCGTCGGCGAGCTGAAGGAGAAGCTCAAGGGCGAGGACACCGCCGAGATCCGCACCGCCACCGAGAAGGTCGCGGCCGTCTCGCAGAAGCTCGGCCAGGCCATGTACGCCGACGCCCAGGGCGCGCAGGCGGCCGGCGGCGAGGCGCCGGGCGGCGCCGGTGCCGGTCAGTCCAAGGCCGACGACGACGTCGTGGACGCCGAGATCGTCGACGACGAGCGCAAGGACGGTGCCGCGTGACGGAGGAGACCCCGGGTTTTGACGAGAAGCCCGACGTCCCCTCCGGCGCCACCTCCGAAGACGCCGAGCCGAAGGCCGCCCCCTCCTCCTCGGAGGCGGGGGCGGCCCCGGCCGGGGACGCGAGCCAGAACGCGGGCCTGGTGGCCCAGCTGGACCAGGTGCGCACCGCGCTGGGCGAGCGCACCGCCGACCTCCAGCGGCTCCAGGCCGAGTACCAGAACTACCGCCGCCGGGTCGAGCGGGACCGGGTCGCCGTCAAGGAGGTCGCCACCGCGAACCTGCTGACCGAGCTGCTCCCCGTCCTCGACGACATCGGCCGGGCCCGGGAACACGGCGAACTGGTCGGCGGTTTCAAGGGCGTCGGCGAGTCGCTGGAGGCGGTCGCCACCAAGCTGGGCCTTCAGCAGTTCGGCAAGGAGGGCGAGCCCTTCGACCCGACCATCCACGAGGCCCTGATGCACAGTTACGCGCCGGACGTCACCGAGACGACCTGCGTGGCGATCCTCCAGCCCGGGTACCGGATCGGCGAGCGCACCATCCGCCCCGCGCGGGTGGCCGTCGCCGAGCCCCAGCCCGGGGCGCAGACGGTCAAGCCGGCCGAGGAGAACACCGAGCCGACGGCGGACGCCGCCGAGGACAAGGAGAGCGGTGGCCCGGACGAGGGCTGAGCTTGTGAGCGGCAGGAAGGAGGGACGTCGGGGATGAGCACCAAGGACTTCATCGAGAAGGACTACTACAAGGTCCTCGGCGTCCCCAAGGACGCCACCGACGCCGAGATCAAGAAGGCGTACCGGAAACTCGCCCGCGAGAACCACCCGGACGCCAACAAGGGCAACGCCAAGGCGGAGGAACGCTTCAAGGAGATCTCCGAGGCGAACGACATCCTCGGCGACCCCAAGAAGCGCAAGGAGTACGACGAGGCACGCGCGCTCTTCGGCAACGGGGGCTTCCGCCCGGGGCCGGGAGCGGGCGGCGGCACCTTCAACTTCGACCTGGGCGACCTCTTCGGAGGCGGCGCGCAGGGCGGCGGACAGGGGGCCGGCGGCTTCGGCGGCGGCATCGGTGACGTCTTCGGGGGCCTGTTCAACCGGGGCACCGCGGGCGGCACCCGGACCCAGCCCAGGCGCGGCCAGGACATCGAGTCCGAGGTCACGCTGAGCTTCACGGAGGCCATCGAGGGCGCGACCGTGCCGCTCAGGATGTCCTCGCAGGCGCCCTGCAAGGCGTGTTCGGGCACCGGCGACAAGAACGGCACGCCCCGGGTGTGCCCGACCTGCGTCGGCACCGGCCAGGTGACCCGGGGTTCGGGCGGCGGGTTCTCGCTGACCGACCCCTGCCCGGACTGCAAGGGCCGCGGTCTGATCGCGGAGCACCCCTGCGACGTCTGCAAGGGCTCCGGACGCGCCAAGTCCTCCCGGACCATGCAGGTCCGCATCCCGGCCGGGGTCTCCGACGGGCAGCGCATCCGGCTGCGCGGCAAGGGCACGCCGGGCGAGCGCGGCGGTCCGGCGGGCGACCTGTACGTGGTGGTGCACGTCAAGGACCACTCCGTCTTCGGCCGCAAGGGCGACAACCTCACGGTCACCGTGCCGGTGACGTACGCGGAGGCGGCGCTCGGCGGGGAGGTCAGGGTGCCCACCCTGGGCGGCCCGCCGGTCACGCTGAAGCTGCCGGCCGGCACGCCCAACGGGCGGACCATGCGGGCCCGCGGCAAGGGCGCGGTCCGCAAGGACGGCACCCGCGGCGATCTGCTGGTCACCGTCGAGGTGAGTGTTCCGAAGGACCTGACGGGGAAGGCTCGTGAGGCACTGGAGGCGTATCGCGAGGCGACCGCGGACGAGGATCCGCGGGCGGAGCTGTTCGAGGCCGCGAAGGGAGCTTGACGGAGATGGACGGTCGTCGACGCAATCCGTATGAACTGACCGAGGAAACCCCGGTCTACGTCATCTCGGTGGCGGCCCAGCTGTCCGGCCTGCACCCGCAGACCCTGCGTCAGTACGACCGTCTGGGCCTGGTCTCCCCGGACCGCACCGCCGGCCGGGGCCGGCGCTACTCGGCCCGGGACATCGAACTGCTGCGCACGGTGCAGCAGTTGTCGCAGGACGAGGGCATCAACCTGGCCGGCATCAAACGCATCATCGAACTGGAGAACCAGGTCGCGGCGCTCCAGGCCCGGGTGGCCGAGATGGAGGCCGCCCTGGACGGCGCGGCGGCGGCGATGCGGCAGCGCGAGGCCGCGGTGCACGCCTCCTACCGCCGGGACCTGGTCCCGTACCAGGAGGTCCAGCAGACCAGCGCGCTGGTGGTGTGGCGGCCCAAGGGCCGGCAGTCGTCGGACTGACCGCGCGTGAACGCCAAGAAGCCGGGCCCGCCTGAACAGGTGGGCCCGGCTTCTCTCATGCGGGGTCAGGGTGCGGTGACCGCCCAGTCGCCCGCCGGCACGGACTCCGTGCCGTCCGCGGCGACCGCGGTGACCCAGTAGTACGACGTGGTGCCGCGCCGGGCCCCGGTGTCGAAGTACCGGACGGCGCCCGCGCCGAGGTCGGCGATCTTCTCGTACGCCGAGGCGGCCGGGTTCCAGCGGTAGACGCGGTAGCCGCCCGCCTGCTCGGGCGCCGACTCGCCGAGCCCGTACCACTCCAGCAGATTGCCCTCGTCGCCCTCGGCGCCGGTGGCGGTGAGGGTCAGCGGGGAGCCGTCCGGGGTGGCGGTGGCGGGTGTGGTGTCCAGCTCGGTCGCGGTGACGACCTGCGCCTCGCCGGTCCACTGGAAGGCCGAGTTGCCGGCGGTGTCGACGGCGTCCACGACGAAGCAGGACTCCTCGCCGTCCGGGAGGGTGGTGTAGTCGTAGGAGGTGGTGTCGGCGAAGACGTAGTAGCCGGCGCTCAGGGAGCAGATCCGCTCGCCCTCGTCGCCGAGCAGTTCACCGCGGCGGACCACGTAACGGGCCAGGTCGGGGGTGGGGTTGGCGTCCCAGCTGAGCCGGAAGCCGTACTCGGTCGCGGTCGCGGTCACCCCGGTGACGGCGGACGGCGGGGTGAGGTCACGGCGCTTGCCGCTCACGGCGGCGGAGCGCGCGGACTCGTTGCCGGCCGGGTCGAGGGCGGTCACCCGGTAGAAGTAGGTGGTGCCCTCGACGGCCGAGGTGTCCAGGTGGGAGACCTGGCCGGTGACGGTCGCGAGCCGGGCGTAGGTGCCGTCGGCGCTCGCCGCGCGGTACACCCGGTAGGAGGCGGCGTCGGCGACCGCGCTCCAGGTCAGGCGCAGACCGGTCGCCTCCGAGGCGGTGACCGGCGCGGCGGGCGCGGCGGGCGCGGTCGTGTCGGCGGTGGTGACGCCCTGGTCGGCCGTGCCCGCCGACTCGTTGCCCGCCTTGTCGTAGGCGCGGAGCTCGTAGTAGTACGTCTCGCCGGTCTTCGGCAGGGTGCTGTCCGTGTACGACGTCGAGGTGGTCGTGGCGAGCGGCTTGGTGGCGTACGAGGTGCCCTTCAGGCGGCGGTAGACGCGGTAGCCGGCGAGGTCCATCTCCTTGTTCTTCGTCCAGGTGGCCTTCGCCTTGCCGGTGGCCTTGTCGTAGGTGACCGACGCCCCGGTGGGGGTGAGCGGCTTGGCCTTGTCGGCCGAGGACGAAGTGCGGGGCGCGTAGGAGAACGCGACGTTCGCCTTGCCGGTCCAGTTGACGAAGTCGATCCGCAGGGTGTGCTTGCCCTTGGGGATGGTGACGTTGGCCGTCTTCTTCTGCGTGGACGACACGTTCTTCCACACGTCGACCTTGCGGGTGCCGTCGAGATAGACCCGGATGCCGTCCTGGGTGGCGGCGGTGAAGGCGAACGGGCCGCCGGAGCCGAAGTCCCGGGTCACCGACCAGCGGACGCCGAAGTTGTTGGCCGGCAGGCCGGCGGCGGGGGCGCCGGTGCCCCAGTTCTGGTCGATCACCGAGTCGCAGTCGGTCTTCTTCGCGGTCCCGGCGAACGTGGTGTTCGCGAAGAACTGCCGCTTGAAGACGGGGGAGGCGCAGCTGACGGCTGCGGAGGCGGGCGCGGCGGCGACGGTGAGCAGTCCGCCCGCGGTGGCGAGCACGACGGCGGCCGAGGCGGCGGCCGTGGTCGTGCGACTGGCTGAGTTCATTCGGTCCTCTGCTCGAAAACAGCGGAGGCGAGGAGCAGCCTCCGTGATCACGACTCGTGAGGATTGGAGTTGGTTGTACGGATCTTGTGCGGCCGGTTGCGGAGGCCCGACGGCCTTTGTGTGAAGGAAAGTTGAGGGAATGATCACTGACACTTCATGCCGGGTGCGCAGTGTGATGTTGCGATCTCGTTAAGTGGTATCGCTTGACGGCCGGGTAGGACTGCGCGTTGTCTTTTCAGTCACCTGGGTCGCAATGCGGCCACCGCGTCCGGAAGGCACCAGAAGTGATCTCCTGCATGCGTCGTATCGCCATATCCGTGGCGACGTCCACGATGACCGTTTCGCTGACGGCCTGCGGAGCGCTGAACGTGTCGGGCGGCAGCGACGACGCCAGCCCGACCAAGGGCGACGACCTCACGGTCGGTCTGCTGCTCCCGGAGAAGGACAACACCCGTTACGAGCAGTTCGACCACCCCATCTTCAAGAAGAAGGTGGACGAGCTGACCGGCGGCCGGGGCACGGTGGAGTACGCCAACGCCGACGCGAGCGCCGGCAAGCAGGCCCAGCAGCTGCAGCGGATGGTCGACGACGGGGTCGACGTCATCGTGCTGGACGCGGTCGACTCGCACGCCATCGCGAGCGGAGTGAAGAAGGCCAAGGCGGCGGGCATCCCGGTGATCGCATACGACCGGCTGGCCGAGGGGCCGATCGACGCGTACATCTCGTTCGACAACGAACTGGTGGGGGAAGTGCAGGGCCGCTCCCTCCTCGAGGCGCTCGGCAGCGACTCCGCCACCAGCACCATCGTCATGATGAACGGCTCCTCCACCGACCCCAACGCCCGCCAGTTCAAGGCCGGCGCGCTGACCGAACTGGCCGGGAACGTAGTGGTCGGCGCCCAGTACGACACCAAGGACTGGAAGCCGGAGAACGCCGAGCAGAACATGACCGAGGCGATCGACAAGCTCGGCGTGGACCAGATCGCCGGGGTCTACTCCGCCAACGACGGCATGGCGGGCGGCGTCATCAAGGCGCTCAAGGCGGCCGGCGTCACCGAGCTGCCGCCGGTCACCGGGCAGGACGCCGACCTGGACGCGGTGCGCCGGATCGTCACCGGCGAGCAGTACATGAGCGTGTACAAGTCCTACCCGCAGGAGGCGGAGAACGCCGCCGAGATGGCGGTGGCCCGGGTGCAGGGCAAGGACATCCAGTTCGACGCGCTCACCACCGACAAGGTGGACAGCCCCACCGACCAGGACATTCCCGCCCAGTTGGTCACCGTCGTCGCCCTGACCAAGAAGAACATCAAGCAGACCGTCATCACCGACGGCATCTACCAGGTCTCCGACATCTGCACCGCCGCGTACCAGGACGCCTGCGCGCGGGCCGGTCTGAAGTAGGCCGCTTGTTGCACAGCCGGTCCCGGCCGCGCATAGTTGCGCTGCGGAAGGGCGCGGGACGCGGGGGTGGGCTGGGCGATGGCCGGGCACGGGACGGACGGGCATCCACACGGTGCTGACCGACTGTGCGAGGCCGGGGACCACGTGTACGCCCAAGCGGTGCGGCGGGGCCGGGTGCCGCGCCGGGACGCCGAGGCGGTGCCCTGTCTGCTGGACCTGGCGCTGCTGCACCCCGACCCCGACGACATGGACTGGCTGGTGCCGACCGCGCCGCGGGAGGTCATGTCCCGGCTGCTGCGCGAGGTGTACGACGAGGTCAGCGCCGGGCAGCGGCGGATGGGCGCGGCGGTCGCCGCCTTCGAGCGGTACGCCGGTCTGGGCGCGGAGCGCCGGCCGGTGGCGGCCGAGGGCACGGCGGCGATCCGGGTGCTGGACGGGCTGGGCCGGATCCAAGCGGCGATGGACGAGGCGACGCGGGCCTGCACGACGGAGGTGCTGACCGTGCAGCCCGGCGGCATCCGGCGCGAGCACGAACTCTCCGAGGGGCTGCACCGGGCGCTGGCGCTGCGCGGGCGCGGGGTGCGGATGCGGGACCTGTACACGCATGTCGCCCGGCACGGGCAGGGGCTGCTGCACTACATGGAGCTGATGGGCGACGCGGTGGAGGCGCGGACGCTGGACGAGGTGATCGACCGGCTGATCCTGTTCGACCGCACGGTGGCCTTCGTACCCGCCAACGCGGAGCGCACGATGGCCCTTGAGCTGCGCCACCCGGCGCTGGTGGAGTACCTCGTCACCGTCTTCGAACGGCTGTGGCGGCTCGCGCTGCCGATCACCGCGCCGCTGCCGGACACCGGCATCGAGGGCATCTCGCACCGCGAGCGGTCCATCGCGGCGCTGCTGGCCGAGGGCCACCAGGACGCGGTGATCGCGGAGCGGCTGGGGATCAGCGTACGGACCTGCCGGGCGCACATCGCCCGGCTGTCGGAGACGCTGGGCGCGGCGAGCCGTACCCAGCTGGGCGTGCGGCTGGCCCAGGCGGGACTGGACGGGCCGCAGCCGCCGCCGGTCAGTCCGCCCGGTCCATGATTCCCGACCGGGCGATGAGATAGCCGAGCTGGGCCCGGCTCTCGCTGCCGAGCGTGGCGGACAGCTTGGCGATGTGCTCCCGCGCGGTCCGCACGTTCAGCCCGAGCCGCTCGGCGACGACGGCGTCGGTGTGCCCCTCCACCAGCAGCGCGGCGATGGCCCGCTGCCGGGGGGTGACACCGTCCAGGGTGGGCGGCTGCACGGCGTTCGGGTACATGGGGGTGGCCAGGCGCCAGAGGCGGTCGAAGACGGTGGCGAAGTAGGAGACGAGGGCGGGGTGGCGGATCTCCAGGGCGAGGGTGCGGTCGGCGTTGGCGGGGATGTAGACCACCGTGCGGTCCAGCAGGATCAGGCGTTCGGTGACCTCGTCCAGGGTGCGGGCCTGTACGTCGCCGGTGAGCCGCTCGTAGCGGGCCAGGACGGTGGGGGCGTACCGCAGGGTGTGCTGGTACAGGGTGCG
Source organism: Streptomyces sp. JW3 (assembly GCF_052216785.1). NCBI lineage: Bacteria > Bacillati > Actinomycetota > Actinomycetes > Kitasatosporales > Streptomycetaceae > Streptomyces > Streptomyces sp. JW3. The sequence goes on from NZ_JBQOUX010000002.1 coordinate 74,987, forward strand.
GATGCGGCCGCCGCGGTCGAGGAAGGCCTGGTCGCGTGCCAGGGCGGGTTCGTGCACCTGGGGCGGCGGGCCGATGTGCGCGGTGTGCGGCTGGATGGTGAGGACCTCGTCGGTGGCGTCGGCCATGGCCTCGCCGACGGTCCGGTCGATGCGCTCCTTGCCGCTGAGCATTCTCAGGACCGGGGTGCCCTCGCCGGCCGAGTCCGGGTGGCCCAGCCGCAGCAGCGGGGCGAAGGTCTCCGCCAGCCGCTCCTCCCGCCGCCGCTCGTGCGCGACGCGCGTCTCGGCGGCGCGCAGCAGCCGGTGCAGGGCGACGGCCGGGGCCACGGGCTCCAGCCGGTCCGGGGCCTCGACGGCCGGGGACAGCAGACCGGTGTCGATCAGACAGGGGGCCGCCTCGGCCGCCGCGGCGGGGACCTGGCCGTCGTGCAGCGCGCGGGTGTACAGGTCCAGGCCGGCCGGACAGAGTTCTTCGCCCCCGTGGTCGTGTGCCGTCGCCCTCACGCGTGACTGCCCCCTCGGCGTCAGTGGTCCTGGTTCAGTATCCCGGACTGGGCTATGAGATAGCCGAGCTGGGCCCGGCTCCCGCTGCCCAGGGCCTGGGCGAGCTTGGCTATGTGGGCGCGGCAGGTGCGTACGTTCATGCCGAGCCGCCGGGCGATCGCCTCGTCGACGTGGCCCTCCACCAGGAGCTTGGCGATGGAGTGCTGGATCTCGGTGATGCCGTCGGGGGCGGTCTCGTAGGGGGCGCCGGTGCTCAGCGGCACGGCGCGGGCCCACATGAACTCGAAGACCTTGATGAGGTAGCGGACGAGACCGGGGTGGCGCAGCTCCAGCGCGACCTGGCGGTCGTCCCGGGTGGGGATGAAGGCGACCGTCTCGTCGCAGATGATGAGGCGTTCCACCAGTTCGTCGATGGTGCGGTACTCGACCTTGCCCTCGGAGAACTGGGAGACGTAGCCGAGGGTCTCGGGACTGTAGCGGGCGGTGTGCTGGTACAGGGTCCTGATCCGCACCCCGCGTTCGATCAGCGGCCGGTCGCGCTCCAGCCCTTGCAGGAGGGTGTGTTCCAGCCGCCGGCTGGAGGGCTGGACGGTGAGCATCTCGCCCTGGCACTCGGCGGTGGCCAGGTCCAGCGCCGAGTTGATCCGGTCCAGCCCTTCCAGCACCGTGATGGAGTGGGTGCGGGAGGTGGTCTGCGCGCTGAGCGCCATGAAGGGTTCGAAGGTCTCGGCCATCGCGACCGACAGCCGCCGGCGCTCGGCGATCTCCCGCTCGATGGGATTGAGCCGCTGGGCCAGGGCGATGGACGGCGGCACCGGGCGCAGCCAGCCCGGATCGTCCGGGTCGGGGTGGAGCAGGCCGTCCTCGATCAGGCACGGGGCGTGTTCGGCCTCTTCACGTGCGACGCGGCCCGAGCGCAGAGCGGTCGCGTAGAGCCGGGCGCCCTCCTCGCACAGTTCGGACATCGCATGGGGATGTGATGCTTTAGTCCGATTCGATATCAAATCTCCACCCCCCAGGGTCCTGAACATGCAGGAACATGATGCACTGATTGTGTGGCCATGACGTGCCCGAATGAGCCATCGTCTTGTTCGACGGGGGAAGAGGGGACCTTCAAGTGAGGACGAAGCCGACTATGCGAAAGAGAATGCTTCGCTCGGTGCTTGTCGCCGCCTTCTCCGCCGTTGTGGCCATGGGGGCAGCCAGTGGCCTCGTGGGCGCGAGCAGCGATGCCAAGGTGGCGGACAGTACCTGGGGAATGGCTCACTCCACTGTTGCCGTGGGCGACGGCGCGGCTGTCACCACCGCTGCGCTCGGTGAAGCCGACAGCACGTGGGGATGACCGATGACCACTCCACCGGACGACCGCTCGTTCCGTCGTGAGATGGCCACCGCCTACCGGTCCGGCTGGCACTTCATCGACCTGGTCACCGCCATCCCCCACAGCGGTGACTCGCTGATGGTGACCGTGTTCGGCGAACCGGTCGTCGTCACCCGGGACGAGGACGACGACGTGCGGGCGTACCGGTGTCTGCGGCGGCCCCGGGGGGCGCCGCAGCCGGTCCGGTGTGCCATCCGGTACGGAATGATCTTTGTGAACCTTGATCAGCGGGACCACCGGCTCGTGCCGTCGGAGGACTCCGATCTGAGGACCATCTCTGCCACCCCCCGCAGTGCCTGACGCGATTCCCCCGTCGTAAAAGATCGCTCAGGTGCTTCCCCCGGCAGCGGCGTCACCGTGACCTGAACACGGTGACGCCGCTGCAGTTTTTCATGGTTTTCCGGGGCCATCGCCCCGTTTCGGCCGACCTGGCCCGGCGGCGGCCCCCCGCCCGTGCGGCCCCTCACCCGTGCCCCAGCGCCCGCTCCACCGTGATCTCGATGACCACCCGGGTCGGATTCGGCCGCGGTGGCCGGTACCGCTCCGTGTACCGCCGCACCGCCTCGGCGACCTCCTCGGGCCCGGTGCGGACGACGGCCCGCCCCTCCAGCGTGGCCCACCGCCCGCCGTCCACCTGGCAGACGGCGGCCCGCACCCCCGCCGCCCCGCCCGCCAGCACGTACCGCGCCTTCGCGCTCGCCCGGTCCGTGATCACCCGGACCAGCCGGGCCGCCGGATCGTAGGTCGCCCCCACCGGCACCACGTGCGGGGAGCCGTCCGGCCGCAGCGTGGTCAGGGTGCACAGGTGCCGTTCCCGCCAGAAGTCGAGGTCCATGGAACGGGAACCTATACGGGGGGTCGGGTACTCGTTCCGGTTGGCATCGCCGCCAGTCCCCCGAACGCCCCTTGAGTGGAATAGACTCAACTTTACGTATGTTGCTTCAGTCAGGACCTTGCTGAGTCAGTCGCCAGGAGGAGAACCCGAACGTGGACGCCGAGCTGACCAACCGGAGCCGGGACGCGATCAACGCGGCCAGCAACCGGGCCGTGACCGAGGGACACCCGGACCTCACCCCCGCCCACCTGCTCCTGGCCCTGCTCCAGGGTCAGGAGAACGAGAACATCACCGACCTGCTCACCGCCGTCGACGCCGACCAGGTCGCCGTCCGCACCGGCGCCGAGCGGGTGCTGGCCTCGCTGCCCAGCGTGACCGGGTCCACGGTCGCCCCGCCGCAGCCCAGCCGTGAGATGCTCGCGGTCGTCGCCGACGCCCAGACGCGGGCCACGGACCTCGGCGACGAGTACCTCTCCACCGAACACCTCCTGATCGGCATCGCCGCCAAGGGCGGTGCGGCCGGTGAGGTGCTCAAGGAGCAGGGGGCCACCGCGAAGAAGCTTCAGGAGGCCTTCCAGAAGGCGAGGGGAGGGCGCCGGGTGACCACCGCGGACCCGGAGGGCCAGTACAAGGCGCTGGAGAAGTTCGGCACCGACTTCACGGCCGCCGCGCGTGAGGGCAAGCTCGACCCGGTCATCGGCCGGGACACCGAGATCCGCCGCGTGGTGCAGGTGCTGTCCCGCCGTACCAAGAACAACCCGGTGCTGATCGGTGAGCCGGGCGTCGGCAAGACCGCCGTCGTCGAAGGGCTCGCCCAGCGCATCGTCAAGGGCGACGTGCCCGAGTCGCTGAAGAACAAGCGGCTGGTCGCGCTGGACCTCGGCGCGATGGTGGCGGGCGCGAAGTACCGCGGTGAGTTCGAGGAGCGGCTGAAGACCGTACTGGCCGAGATCAAGGACTCGGACGGTCAGATCATCACTTTCATCGACGAGCTGCACACCGTCGTGGGGGCCGGCGCGGGCGGCGACTCCGCGATGGACGCGGGCAACATGCTCAAGCCGATGCTGGCCCGCGGCGAGCTGCGGATGGTCGGCGCGACCACGCTGGACGAGTACCGCGAGCGGATCGAGAAGGACCCGGCGCTGGAGCGCCGCTTCCAGCAGGTGCTGGTGGCGGAGCCGTCCGTCGAGGACTCCATCGCGATCCTGCGCGGCCTCAAGGGCCGCTACGAGGCCCACCACAAGGTGCAGATCGCGGACAGCGCGCTGGTGGCCGCCGCCACCCTCTCCGACCGGTACATCACCTCCCGCTTCCTGCCCGACAAGGCCATCGACCTGGTCGACGAGGCGGCCTCCCGGCTGCGCATGGAGATCGACTCGTCCCCGGTCGAGATCGACGAACTCCAGCGCGCCGTGGACCGGCTGAAGATGGAGGAGCTGGCCATCGGCCGGGAGACCGACGCCGCCTCCCTCCAGCGGCTGGAGAAGCTGCGCCGCGACCTCGCCGACAAGGAGGAGGAACTGCGCGGCCTCACCGCCCGCTGGGAGAAGGAGAAGCAGTCCCTCAACCGGGTCGGCGAGCTGAAGGAGAAGCTCGACGAACTGCGCGGGCAGGCCGAACGCGCCCAGCGCGACGGCGACTTCGACTCCGCCTCCAAGCTGCTGTACGGCGAGATCCCGAACGTGGAGCGGGACCTGGAGGCCGCCTCCGCCGCCGAGGAGGAGGTCGCCCGGGACACGATGGTCAAGGAGGAGGTCGGCGCCGACGACATCGCCGACGTCGTCGCCTCCTGGACCGGCATCCCGGCCGGCCGCCTGCTGGAGGGCGAGACGCAGAAGCTGCTGCGCATGGAGGACGAGCTGGGCAAGCGGCTCATCGGCCAGACGCAGGCGGTCCGCGCGGTCTCCGACGCGGTACGCCGCTCCCGGGCCGGCATCGCCGACCCCGACCGCCCCACCGGCTCCTTCCTCTTCCTCGGCCCGACCGGCGTCGGCAAGACCGAACTGGCCAAGGCGCTCGCCGACTTCCTCTTCGACGACGAGCGGGCGATGGTCCGCATCGACATGTCCGAGTACAGCGAGAAGCACAGCGTGGCCCGGCTGGTCGGCGCGCCGCCCGGCTACGTCGGCTACGAGGAGGGCGGCCAGCTCACCGAGGCGGTGCGCCGCCGCCCGTACAGCGTCGTCCTGCTGGACGAGGTGGAGAAGGCCCACCCCGAGGTCTTCGACATCCTGCTCCAGGTACTGGACGACGGCCGGCTGACCGACGGGCAGGGCCGCACGGTCGACTTCCGCAACGCCATCCTGGTCCTCACCTCCAACCTGGGCAGCCAGTTCCTGGTGGACCCGGTCAGCACCGAGGCGGAGAAGAGGGAACAGGTCCTGGAGGTGGTCCGGGCCTCCTTCAAGCCGGAGTTCCTCAACCGCCTCGACGACCTGGTCGTCTTCTCGGCGCTCAGCAAGGAGGAACTGGGCCGGATCGCCCGCCTCCAGATCCAGGCCCTGTCCCGCCGGCTGGCCGAGCGGCGCCTCACCCTGGAGATCACCGACGAGGCCCTTCAGTGGCTCGCGGACGAGGGCAACGACCCGGCCTACGGCGCCCGCCCGCTGCGCCGCCTGGTGCAGACCGCCATCGGCGACCGGCTCGCCCGGGAGATCCTGTCCGGCGAGATCAAGGACGGCGACGCGGTACGGGTGGACCGGTTCGGGGACGATCTGATCGTGGGGCCGGATACCGGGAAGACGCTCTGACGCCACCCTGATTCCACCGCCCCGGGGCACAGGCGCGCCGGGGCTTGCCACCCCCCTCCCCGCATGGGGGAGGATGGCGGAATCCGTACGAAGGGAAAATCACGGTGAGCATCGACCCGTCCTCGATTCCGAACTTCGGGGGCAAGCCCGAGCCCGAGCCCCAGGGCCCGGCGGGCCCCGTCGTCCCGGATCAGGACCTCGTGAAGCAGCTCCTCGACCAGATGGAGCTGAAGTACGTCGTCGACGACGAGGGTGACCTCGCGGCGCCGTGGGAGCAGTTCCGTACGTACTTCATGTTCCGCGGCGAGGGGGACCAGCAGGTCTTCTCGGTGCGGACGTTCTACGACCGGCCGCACCAGATCGAGGACAAGCCGCAGCTGCTGGAGTCCGCCGACGACTGGAACCGGCGCACCCTGTGGCCCAAGGTGTACTCGCACACCCATGACGACGGCACGGTCCGCCTGATCGGCGAGGCCCAGATGCTGATCGGCACCGGCGTGAGCCTGGAGCACTTCGTCTCCTCCACGGTGAGCTGGGTGCGCGCCGCCATCGAGTTCGACCGGTGGCTGGTGGAGCAGCTCGGCCTGGAGCAGGAGGTCGACGGGGCGGAGAAGCCCGAGGAGGACGACGAGTAGTCGTCGTCGCCAGCGGTGCGGGGGCCCGGCCGGGAACGTTCCGGCCGGGCTTTCGTGTGCCGCGAGGTGCCGCACGTACCCGATGTTGCGGCCGCGTTCACCCGCGAGGCCGCCTGGCGGCCGGACAGCACCCGGACAGTACAGGGACAGGAACACGACCGTCCCGTCCGTGAGGAGCCGTCCCGCCGATGCCCAGCGTCACGCTCTCCGACGTCCGCCCCGCCCCGCCGGACGGCACCGCCGGGCCACCGCCCCGCCGCCCCGCCCCGCGCCCCGACATACAGGGGCTGCGCGCGGTGGCCGTCGGGCTGGTGGTGCTCTCGCACGCCGGGGTGGCCGGGGCCGAGGGCGGGTACGTCGGGGTCGACGTCTTCTTCGTGATCTCCGGCTTCCTCATCACGTCCCTGCTGCTGCGCGAGCCGGCCGCCACCGGCCGGGTCTCGCTGCGCGCCTTCTACGCCCGCCGGGCACTGCGGCTGCTGCCCGCGGCGGTGCTGGTCATCGCCGTCACCCTGGCCGGGACCTGGCTGTTCCTGTCGCCGACGCGGCTTTCGGAGTACGCGGGCGACGCCCTCGGCAGCGCGCTGTACACGGTCAACTTCCGGCTGGCGGCGGCCGGCACCGACTACCTCGCGGGGACCGGCCCGCCCTCACCGTTCCAGCACTTCTGGTCGCTCGCGGTGGAGGAGCAGTTCTATGTGGTGTGGCCGGTGCTTCTGCTGCTCGGGGCGCGGCTGGCGGGCGGCCGGCGCCGGCCGCTGGCGGTGGGGCTCGGGGCGTTGTGCGCGGGGTCGTTCCTGTTCGGCGTGGTGGCGACGGAGACCTCGGCGCCCTGGGCGTACTTCGGCTCCCCGGCCCGCGGCTGGGAACTGGGCGCGGGCGCCCTGCTCGCCGTGTGCGCGGCCCGGCCGGCCCGGCTGCCCGCCGCCGTCGCCGCCCCGCTGAGCTGGCTCGGCCTGACCGGCATCGCCCTGGCGGCCCTGTGGTACGACGACACGACCCCGTTCCCGGGCGGGTACGCCCTGCTGCCGGTGCTGGGCGCGGTACTCGTCCTGGCCGCCGGCTGCGGCTCCGCTCGGCACGGCGCGGGCCGGCTGCTGGGGTGGCGGCCCCTGGTCCGGCTCGGCGGCCTCTCCTACGGCTGGTACCTGTGGCACTGGCCGCTGCTCGTCATCGTCCCGGCGGCGCTGGGCCGCACGGACGCAACCGCCGGACCGCTCCTCGCGCTCACCCTGTGCGCGGTGGCGCTGGTCCTGGCCTGGCTGACGCTGCGCCTGGTGGAGAACCCGGTGCGGTTCCACCGGGCGCTGACCGGACGCCCGCGCCGGGGCCTGGCGCTGGGCGCCGCGCTGTCGGCCGGGACGGCGGTACTGGCGCTGACGGCGGCGGCCTTCCCGCCGGCCATCGCGACCGGCCCGCCCGCGCCCGGACTGGCCCGGACACTGGCCACCGCCCCGGACCCCGCGGCCCGGCTGGCCGGCCTGCTCGCGGCGTCCCCCGGCGTGCTGCCGGGCAACCTCTCCCCGGCACTGCCCGAGGTGCGGTCCGCCCGGTCCGCGCTCTACCGGGACGGCTGCCACGCCGACTACGCCGCCACCCGGGCCACCCCCTGTGTCTACGGGGACCAGGCCGGCGCCCGGACCGTCGTGCTGTTCGGCGACTCGCACGCGGCGCAGTGGTTCCCGGCCCTCGACCGGCTCGCGACCGCCCGCGGCTGGAAGCTGGTCTCGCTGACGAAGGCGTCCTGCAAGACCGCCGAGGTGACCATCGTCAGCGGCGGCAGGCCGTACACGGCCTGCGACACCTGGCGCACCGACGCCGTCGCGAAGACCGTCGCCCTGCGCCCGGACCTGGTCGTCGTCTCCTCCTCCGACGCGGGCGACCCGGCCCGCCCGGCCGCCGACCGACGCGGCCAGTGGATGACCGGCCACGCGGAGGTCTTCCGCGACCTGCGGGCCTCCGGCGCCCGGGTCGTCGCCCTGCTGGACACCCCGTGGCCCGAGGGCGACCCGGTCGACTGCGCCGCCGGCAACCCCCGCCAACTGCACGCCTGCGCCGCCCGCCGGCCGGCCGCCGTCCGCGACACCACCCGGCACGAAGCCGTCCGCGCCGCCGCCACCACCACCGGCGTCCCGATCCTCGACCCGGCCCCCTGGCTCTGCGCCCCCCGCACCGGCCTGTGCCCCGTGATCGTCGCCGACACCCCCGTCTACCGCGACGACAGCCACCTCTCGGAGGCGTACGCCGCCGCCCTCACACCGGTGCTGGGGCGCGCCCTGGACCGGCTCAGGCCGTGAGGCCGCGCAGCCGTTCGGCGGCCTCGCGCAGGACGTCGACGCGTTTGCAGAACGCGAACCGCACGAACGGCGCGCCCTGTTCCCGGTGGTCGTAGAAGACCGCGTTGGGGACGGCGACCACGCCGGCGCGTTCCGGGAGGGCGCGGCAGAAGGCGAAGCCGTCGTCGTGGCCCAGGGGGCGGATGTCGGTGGTGACGAAGTACGTGCCGGCCGGGCGGTGCACGCCGAAGCCGGCTTCCGTCAGGCCGGTCGCGAGCAGGTCGCGCTTGGCGCGCAGGTCGTCGCGGAAGGCGGTGAAGTAGGCGTCGGGGAGTGCCAGGGCCTCGGCGACCGCGTACTGGAAGGGGCCCGCCGACACGTACGTCAGATACTGCTTGGCCGAGCGGACCGCCGTGAGCAGGGCGGGGGCGGCGGTGATCCAGCCGACCTTCCAGCCGGTGAAGGAGAAGGTCTTGCCGCTGGAGGAGATGGTGACCGTGCGTTCGCGCATGCCGGGGAAAGAGGCCAGCGGGACGTGTTCGGCGGCGTCGTACACCAGGTGCTCGTAGACCTCGTCGGTGACGACCAGCAGGTCGCGTTCCACGGCCAGTTCGGCGATCGCCGCGAGTTCGGCGCGGGTCAGGACGGTGCCGGTGGGGTTGTGCGGGGTGTTGACGAGGAGGAGGCGGGTGCGGTCGGTGACCGCGTCGCGCAGTTCGTCCAGGTCGAGGCGGAAGGCGCCCTCGCGCGGGCGCAGGGTGACCGGGACGCGGGCGCCGCCGGCCATCGCGACGCAGGCGGCGTAGGAGTCGTAGTACGGCTCCAGGGCGATCACCTCGTCGCCGGGTTCCACCAGGGCGAGCAGGGCCGCGGCGATCGCCTCCGTGGCGCCGGCGGTGACCAGGACCTCGGTGTCGGGGTCGTAGCACAGGCCGTACCAGTGCCGCTGGTGGGCGGCGATCGCGGCGCGCAGTTCGGGGACGCCGGGGCCCGGCGGGTACTGGTTGCCGCGGCCGTCGCGCAGCGCCCGTACCGCCGCCTCCCTGACCTCCTCGGGACCGTCCGTGTCCGGGAAGCCCTGCCCGAGGTTGATCGCGCCGGTCCGCACGGCCAGGGCGGACATCTCGGCGAAGATCGTCGTCCCGAACTCGGCGAGCCGGCGGTTGAGCAGGGGGCGTGCGCTGGAGGTCATCCGGTCATCCTGCGCCGAAGTTCCGGCCTTCATCAACTCACGTCCGGGGTGAGTCGAGGCGCGCCAGTACGTGGTCGGCCGGGTGCCCGCATCGGTCGCCGGGCGTAGGTCCCGCGCCCGAGGCGCGGCGCGCGCCCGGCTGGCTAGGGTCGGCCGTCATGGACACCCCGGAGACCGTTCGCCGTCGGACGGCGGAGCGTACGCGCGACGCCCTGGAGCGGCTCGGCACCGAGCGGGACGTATGGGTGTCGACGGCGCACCCGGAGCACGGGCCGCACCAGGTGCCGCTGTGGTTCTGGTGGGACGGGCGAGCGGTGTGGATGTGCACCGGCGCGGCGTCCGTGACCGCGCGGAACGTCCGCGCGGAGCCACGCGTCCGGCTGGCGCTTCCGGACACCTTCGACGTGCTGCTCCTCCAGGGCGAGGCGGAGTGCTTCGCGGACCGGGAGGTGGCCGGGGAGGCGGCGCGGGCGTACACCGTCAAGTTCGGATGGGACCCGCGTGCGGAGGAGGGCTCGTTCGTGTACGTGCGCGTGGTGCCGAGGATCGTGCGCGCGTGGCGCGGTGAGCCGGAACTGCGGGGGCGGGTCATCATGCGGGACGGGGTGTGGCTGGCGTAGCGTCCCCGGGCCGCCGAACCTCTGGAGTTGCTCAACTCTGCTTTGCGCCGGGCCGGCCCCGGGCATCTCCGGTGCACGCGACGAGCGAGACACCCGCAGCGAGGCACCCACGGGGGGTTGCTCATCGGGGTCGCTCAACGGAAGGAGGGTGGCGCCATGATCATCGGCATCATCCTGGCAGTGGTCGTGATTCTGGTTCTCGCCAGGGGCGTGTCCGTCACGCGCCGGGGCGTGCGCTCCGGCGGGGCGCGGGGGCGTGCGCGCGGGCGGGGCGGCTGGGCCGCCGGGGGCGGTGGTGTCGCCGCCGGTGGTGGTGACAGCGGTGGAGGCAGCTGGTGGGTGGGGGGCTCGGACGGCGGTTCCTCGTCGGACGGGGGGCATTCGGGAGGTCACTCCGGTGGGCATTCGGGCGGTGACTCCGGGGGGCACTCGGGGGGTCACTCCTGCGGCGGCGGCTCGTCCTGCGGGGGCGGCGGCGGCGGTTGCGGGGGCGGGGGTGGCTGACCGGGGGAGCGGAGGCGGCTGACGCGGGGAGCGGAGGCGCGGCTGACACGGGGCAGCCGAGCTCCGGGGAACCTCGCGGGGCGGCCCCGCATCCAGCGCCCGCCGGGCAGTACGCCCGGCGGGCGCTCTCGCGTACCGGCGTGCGCGGTGCGGGCAGGGCGTGCGCTGTCGTTGAACAGTTGAGCTGTTGAGCCCCCTGAGGGATGGAAATACCACGAAGTTGGGTAAAAACGCTGTGGCGCCGTCACCGTCCATGATTGCCTCTCATTCGCCCAAGCAGCCCAACGGGCGCGTCCTGCGGACTCCTCCTGACCGGCCGGCCGGGCTGTGACAGGGCCGCACCCCTCGGCGCGGCCGGGACATACGCGGGACCCTGCCCTCCTTCCCCCTGTGTGCTTGCGGAGCCCATCCATGCTCACGACCCTGAACACCGCCTACACCGACACGCGCGCGGCCGACCTCGCCTGGGCCCTGGGGCGGGAGCCGCTGCCGGCCCTCGCCACCCTTGATGTCGAACTGGCGGACGCCGCACTTCAGTTGAGACTCCTCGGCGCCTCCCACCAGGTCCTCCTGGAGGAGGAGCGGGGGACCTGTTCGGAGACGGTCGCGTGCATCCCGGGCAGCCGGACCCCGCTGCCGCTGGGTGTCGCCAAGCGGGTGGGCGACTGGGAGTACGAGTTCGCCGCCCATGTCGAGGTGCTCTCGCCCGGCGCCTTCGCGGGCCGCGCCCAGGAGTTGCTGGCCCTGGTCGCCGACCATCCGCACGGGCTCGTCGGGGTCTTCCCGGGCAGTCCGCACGCCTTCACGGCCCTGCTGGCCCAGGGCCAGCAGGGCCAGGTGTCCTGGCGCACCTGGCACGCCTATCCGCAGGAAGGCCGCCTGGTGGCCACCCGGACCAGGGTCGGGGCCTGCGCCGAGACGGCCCGGCCCGGCCGGTCGGGCGGGGGCGGCCGGTCCGGCGTCGGCGGCCGTTCCGGTGTCTTCACCGGATAAACCTGCGGCGGCCGGGTGTACGACAGTTCCACACGTGTGGGTGACGAAGCGCACCGCCGCAGTAACGTAACGTCACAGCGTGATCGAACGGCACGCGCCCGCCCCGCCCGGCTCCCCGCCGCCCTGGGGCGGTCCGGGCGGCCGTCGCGCCACCCCGCCCCCGCTGCCCGTGCGACCGGGCACCGGACGGTTCCTGGTACTGGCGGGCGTCTTCGTCTGCGCCGCCTGCGGTCTGGTGTACGAACTCGAACTGGTCGCCGTCGCCTCCTACTTGACCGGCGACTCGGTCACCCAGGCGTCCATCGTGCTGTCGGTGATGGTGTTCGCGATGGGCATCGGGTCGCTGGTCGCCAAGCGGCTGCGGCGGCTCGGCGCGGCCGGCTTCGGGGCGGTCGAGGCGGCCCTCGCCCTGGTCGGCGGGTGCAGCGCGATGATGCTGTACGCGGTGTTCGCCTGGACCGGTGACTGGGGCGGGCTGTGGGCGGACGCGCCGCGGGTGCTGCTGGTCGCCTTCTCGCTCACCATCGGCCTGCTGATCGGCGCCGAGGTGCCGCTGCTGATGGAGCTGATCCAGCGGATCCGCCGGCAGGACGTGGGCGGCGCGGTCGCCGACCTGTTCGCCGCCGACTACACCGGGTCGCTGATCGGCGGACTGGCCTTCCCGTTCCTGCTGCTGCCGTTCCTGGGGCAGTTGACCGGGGCGCTGGTCACCGGGACCGTCAACGCGGTCGTGGGCGCGGCGCTGGTGCTGGGGCTGTTCCGGCGCGACCTGACCGGGCGGGCCCGGCGGCTGCTGCTGACCGCCAACGTCGTCGTCATCGCCGTCCTCGCCACCACCGCCGTCCTGGCCGACGACTTCGAACAGGCCGCCCGGCGCGCCATGTACGGCCAGGACGTCCGGGTGGCGGTGCGCACCGACGTGCAGGAGATCGTCGTCCTCGGCGACTTGGACGGCCGTCCCCTCGACCTCTTCCTGGACGGCCGGCTGCGGGTCGGCAGCGGTGACGAACGCCGGTACCACGAGGCGCTGGTGCACCCCGCCATGACCGGTCCGCACGCACGCGTGCTGATCCTCGGCGGCGGCGACGGGCTGGCCGCCCGGGAGGTGCTGCGCCACCCGGGGGTGCGGCGGGTGGAGATCGTGGAGGTGGACCCGGAACTGTGCCGGCTGGCGCGGCACGACCCCGGCCTGGCCGCGCTCAACGAGCACGCCTACGGCGATCCGCGGGTCCGGGTCACCACGGACGACGCGTTCCACCGGCTGCGCGGGGCGCCGGTCGCGGCGTACGACGTGGTGATCTCGGACCTGCCCGACCCGGGCGTCACGGCCGGCACCAAGCTGTACTCGCAGGAGTTCTACGGCCTGGCCCGGCGCGCGCTGGCGCCCGGCGGACGGCTGGCGGTGCACGCCGGGCCGTTCGCCTCGCGGCCCGGCGTGTTCCGGACGGTGCAGTCGACGCTGCGCGCGGCGGGGCTGCGCACCGTGCCCTACCGGATCACTGGTTCCCCGGCCGGCGACTGGGGGTTCCTGCTCGCCGCGCGCGGCACACCGGCGCTGCGCCTGGATCCGCGCGGCCCGCGCCCGGGGACCCTAGCCCCCCGGTCGCTGGCCCGCGCCGCCGCGGACGCGGCCGGCCCGGCCGCCGTACCGGATGTGCCGCCGTCGACGCTGACACATCCGCGGTACTGAGGCCGTCCCGGGCGGGTGCCTGGGCTTGGGCCTGGGCTTGGGGCGGACGGGTGCCTGGGCTTGGGGCGGTGCGCTCCGGATGCGACGCGCTGTTCGGGCCCGCGTTCACCCGTATGGCGCACAGGGCGGCGGCGAGGGCGGGCGGCGGCGGATGACTTCCGGCCGATGGGGCGTGTTCCCGCCGCCCGCTGGGTAGGCTCGGCTGACATGGAGCATGAGGTGTTCGTTCCGGTTGTGGCCGAGCGGCTCAGGGAGGCGCTGGCCGACCCCGCCCGGGTCGCGGCCGCGGTGCCCGGGCTCCAGCAGGAGGCCGGCGCCGAGCCCGTCACCGGGCGGCTGAAACTGCGCGTCGGCAGCCACTCCGTCACCTACCGGGGTGCGGTGCGGGTGTCCGCGCGAGGCGACGGTACGTACGCCGTCCAGGGCGACGCGGGCGAGGCGCGCGGGCCGGGCCGGGTGACGCTGGCGCTGACGGTCCGGGTGGCCGGGGCGGCGGGCGGCGCCACGCTGACGTTCGGGGGGACGGTCACGGCCGAGGCCGACGGGCGGCTCACCGAACTGCCGCCGGACGCGGTGCGCGCGGCGGCCACGCGGTTGCTGACACGGTTCGCGGAGAACCTGGGGCGGGGGGCCACGGCAGAGACGTCCGCTCCTGCCACGGCCCCGGAGGTCCCCCCCACCGTCTTCGACACCGAGGTCCCCGAGTCCGCACTCGGACCGGAGGCCGCACCCGCGCCCGACGAAGGCGCGACGGCCGACGCACCGGCCGAGGCGGCCGACGCACCGGCCGAGGCGGCCGACGTACCCGCCGAGGTGACTGCCGAGGCAGCCGGCGACGGCCCGCCCGCCGAAGCCGCGCACGCGCGCCGCACGATGATCGGCCGCAGCGCCGAGGAGGTCGACCACGCGCCGCCGCGCGGCCGGTACGCCCCCGTCCCCGCCCCGCAGGCCGCCTCCGCCGCCACCCCGCTGCGCTGGGCCGCCCCGGCCGCGGCGCTGGCCGTCGCCTCGGCCATCGTGGTCGGCCGCGCACTGCGCCGGCGGCGCTGATGCCGGGCCGGACGGCCCGCAGTCCCGGTCCCGGAGTGTCCCAGTAGGGTCGGAGCGTGAGTAACGAAGAGATCACTCTGTCCGCGGGCGACGCGCGGGTGGCCGTGCGGCCCGGCAACGGCGGGCGGGTCGGCTCGCTGCGCGTCGGCGGCGTGGAGCTGCTCCGCCAGGGCGACCGCTACGGCTGCTTCCCGATGGTCCCTTGGTGCGGCCGGGTCCGCGACGGCCGGTTCCGGGACGGCGCCGACGTCCACCAGATGCCGCTGAACTCCCCGCCGCACGCCATCCACGGCTTCGCCCGCGACGCCCCCTGGACGACCGCGCGGGTCACGGAGACCGAGGCCGTCCTCACCTACGACCTCACCGACCCCTGGCCGTACACCGGCCGCGTCACCCAGCAGGTCGCCCTCGCCGCGGACGCGCTGACGCTGACCATGGCCGTGGAGACGTACGACTCGTCCTTCCCGGCGCAGCTCGGCTGGCACCCCTGGTTCAACCGGACCGTCGAGTCAAGCGCCGTCGAGATCGGCTTCGACGCCGCCTGGCAGGAGGAGCGCGGCGCCGACCACCTGCCCACCGGCAAGCGGATCGACCCGCTGCCCGGCCCCTGGGACGACTGCTTCGGCATGCCCGACGGCGTCGACGTCACCCTCACCTGGCCGGAGCGGCTGGAGCTGAAGGTGAGCAGCCGGCAGGAGTGGGTCGTGGTGTACGACGAGCAGGAGGCCGCCGTCTGTGTGGAGCCGCAGACCGGACCGCCGGACGGGCTGAACACCCTCCCGCGCCTGGTCACGCCGCTGGAGCCGCTGGAGGCGACGACGACCTGGAGCTGGCGGCGGCTTTAGCGCCGTTTAACCTGACAGACATGAGTGACGTACGCGGCGCGCTGCTGCAGCAGATCAAGGACAAGGCCGTGGTGCACGGCAAGGTGACGCTCTCCTCCGGTCTGGAGGCCGACTACTACGTCGACCTGCGCCGCATCACCCTGGACGGCGAGGCCGCGCCGCTGGTCGGACAGGTGCTGCTCGACCTGACCGCGGACCTGGAGTTCGACGCGGTCGGCGGGCTGACCATGGGCGCCGACCCGGTCGCCGCGAGCATGCTGCACGCCGCCGCGGCGCGCGGGCAGCGGCTGGACGCCTTCGTGGTCCGCAAGGCGGCGAAGGCGCACGGTCTCCAGCGCCGCGTCGAGGGCCCGGACATCGCCGGCCGCCGGGTGCTGGTCGTCGAGGACACCTCCACCACCGGCGGCTCCCCGCTCACCGCGGTCGAGGCGGTGCGCGAGGCCGGTGCCGAGGTCGTCGGCGTCGCCACCATCGTCGACCGGGCGACCGGTGCCGCCGAGAAGATCCAGGAGGGGGCGGGTGTGCCGTACCGGTTCGCCTTCTCCAAGGACGAGCTGGGCCTGGACTGAGCGGTCTGGGAAGATGGGGCCGACAATGGCGTCGCCCCCCAGGTCAGGGCCGTAAGCACGTAAGCACGTACGCACGACACAGCCCACCCGCACATATCAAGGAGCGGACTCATGCCCATCGCAACTCCCGAGGTCTACAACGAGATGCTGGACCGGGCGAAGGCGGGGAAGTTCGCCTACCCGGCCATCAACGTGACCTCCTCCCAGACGCTGCACGCGGCGCTGCGCGGTTTCGCGGAGGCGGAGAGCGACGGCATCGTCCAGATCTCCACCGGCGGCGCCGAGTTCCTGGGCGGCCAGCACAGTAAGGACATGGTGACCGGCGCGGTGGCGCTGGCCGAGTTCGCGCACATCGTCGCCGAGAAGTACGACGTGAACATCGCGCTGCACACCGACCACTGCCCCAAGGACAAGCTGGACGCGTACGTGCGTCCGCTGATCGCGCTGTCCGCCAAGCGCGTCGAGGCCGGTCTGAACCCGCTGTTCCAGTCCCACATGTGGGACGGTTCGGCGGAGACGCTGGCCGACAACCTCGCCATCGCCACCGAGCTGCTGGCGCAGGCCCGCGCCGCGAAGATCATCCTTGAGGTCGAGATCACCCCGACCGGCGGCGAGGAGGACGGCGTCTCGCACGAGATCAACGACTCCCTCTACACCACCGTCGACGACGCGCTGCGCACGGCGGAGGCGCTGGGCCTGGGCGAGCAGGGCCGCTACCTGCTGGCCGCCTCGTTCGGCAACGTGCACGGCGTGTACAAGCCGGGCAACGTGGTGCTCCGCCCCGACCTGCTCAAGGAGCTGAACGTGGGCGTCGCCGCGAAGTACGGCAAGCCGGCCGGCGCCCAGCCGTTCGACTTCGTCTTCCACGGCGGCTCCGGCTCCACCGCCGAGGAGATCGCCACCGCGCTGGACAACGGCGTGGTCAAGATGAACCTCGACACCGACACCCAGTACGCCTTCACGCGGCCGGTCGCCGGTCACATGTTCGCCAACTACGACGGCGTGCTGAAGATCGACGGCGAGGTCGGCAACAAGAAGACCTACGACCCGCGCACCTGGGGCAAGCTGGCCGAGGCCGGCATGGCCGCGCGCGTCGTGGAGGCCTGCGGTCACCTGCGCTCGGCGGGCACCCGCATCAAGTAACACCGGGGTACGACGTAACACCGGGGTACGACGTAACACCGGCGTACGACGGGCCCGGCACCCCGCGCGGCGGTGCCGGGCCCTCGCCGTGCCGTGGAGCGGACGCGATGCCGCAGACTGGACCGCATGGCCATTCACGAGAACCTCCTCGGGGGACCGCCCCCGACCCTCCTCCCCGACGACCCCGAGCCGCGCGAGCTGCTCGCAAGCGGCACCTCGCCCGCCGAGGTCGCCGCCCAGTACCCGACGTCCTCGCTGGCCTGGGCGCAGCTCGCCGACGACGCCTTCGAGCGGGGCGGTGTCGTCGAGTCGTACGCGTACGCCCGGACCGGCTACCACCGGGGGCTCGACGCCCTGCGGCGGAACGGCTGGAAGGGCCACGGCCCGGTGCCGTGGGACCACGAGCCGAACCGCGGCTTCCTGCGCGCCCTGCACGCCCTCGCCCGCGCCGCGCAGGCGATCGGCGAGAAGGAGGAGTACGAGCGCTGCGCGCAGTTCCTGCGCGACTCCTCGCAGGAGGCGGCCGACGTCCTCGGCTGAGTCCCCGGACTCGCGCCGTTCCCTTGGGGCCCGTCCGGACGGGCGGGCCTCGCGCGCGCCTGGGACGACTGCGGAGGATGCTGGTTCGGGGACCGGGGCCCCGTGCCGGTAACGGCAGGGCGGACCGCTACCCAAAGTGCCACAGGAGACAGCGATGTCCCACGACGCCCCGAATCTCGACTTCGCGGGTGGCACGCCGTACGAGGACTACGTCAAGGCGGACGTGCTCACCCATCTCCAGCAGACCGTCTCCGACGACCCCGGAGAGATGGTCTTCCTGGTCACCACCCAGGTCATGGAGCTGTGGTTCACGGTCGTCGTCCACGAGTGGGAGACCGCGGCCGGCGCTCTGCGCGAGGACCGCGTGGATGTGGCGCGGGACGCGCTGAAGCGGTCGGTACGGGAGCTGGAGGCGCTGAACGCCTCCTGGAGGCCGCTGGCCGCGCTGACCCCGGCCCAGTTCAACTCCTACCGGGGCACCCTCGGGGACGGCTCCGGTTTCCAGTCGGCCATGTACCGCCGGCTGGAGTTCCTGCTCGGCGAGAAGTCCGCGGCCATGCTGGTCCCGCACCGCTGCACGCCGCGCGCCCATGCCGAGCTGGAGAAGGCACTGCACGAGCCGAGCCTCTACGACGAGGCGATCCGGCTGCTGGCGCGGCGCGGGTACGCGATCCCGGAGGAGGCCGTCCTGCGACGGGACGTCTCCCAGCCCTACGAGCCGTCGCCCGAGGTCGAGGCCGCCTGGACGGCCGTGTACCGCGGTGACCAGAACGGCGAGCCGGCCCGGCTCGGCGAGGCGCTCAGCGATGTCGCCGAGCTGGTGTGGCGCTGGCGCAACGACCACCTCGTCGCCACCCGCCGCGCGATGGGCGCCAAGACCGGCACGGGCGGCTCCGCCGGGGTGGCCTGGCTGGAGAAGCGGGCCCGCAAGAACGTGTTCCCCGAGCTGTGGACGGCGCGGTCGTACGTCTGACCCGAGGGGTGCGGCCCGGGAGCCGGCCGCGGCCGATCCCCCCGCCGGGTCGCGGGACCGGGTTGCCCTCACCCTGCGTGACAACCCCGTGTTCACGCACGTCACGGGCCTGATACCGTCCCGCCAACGGCCGGTCCCGGTTTCCTCGGGTCGGTCAACGCCGTTACGCCGCTGAGAGGTTGGAGCATGCCGGACACCACTGCGGGCAACGACGCGGAGGAGAAGTCCGCCTTCTCGCATCCGGCGGTCGACCCTGACAGCAGCGCCGCGTACGGCGGCCTGCCCGACCAGGTCATCGACTTCTACGCGCCGCGCGGTCCGGGGGGCCCGGGCGGCGCGGCACCCGTGGTGGTGGCTCTGCACGGGGGCGCCTGGCGGGCACCGTACGACCGGCGGCACCTCAGCCCGTTCGCGAGCTTCCTCGCCCACCGCGGGTTCGCCGTGGCCAGCGTGGAGTACCGGCGCGGCGGCCAGGACAAGGAGACCGCCGGGCGGTGGCCCGACACCTTCGACGACGTGGCCGCCGCACTGGACGCGCTGCCCGCGCTGGTACGGGAACACCTCCCCGGGGCCGACCCGCAGCGCACGGTGCTCACCGGTCACTCGGCGGGCGGCCACCTCGCGCTGTGGGCGGCGGCCCGGCATCTGCTGCCCGCCGACGCCCCCTGGCGCACCGACCGGCCCGCACCGCTGCGCGGCGTGGTCGCGCTCGCCCCGATCGCCGACCTCACGGTCGCCGCGCGGCTCGGCGTGTGCGGCGACGCGGTCCGCCAACTCCTCGGCGCCGATGCCCTGTTCACCGAGCGGCAGCCGTACGCCGACCCCGCGCTGCTGCTGCCCACCGGCATCGCGACCACCCTGGTGCAGGGCCGTACCGACGTGGACGTGCCGCAGGAGGTCGCCGAGGCGTACGCCGACGCGGCGGCCAGGGCGGGTGAGGTGGTGGGCGTGACGCTGCTGGAGGACGTCGGCCACTTCCCGCTGATCGACCCGGCGGCGGACGCCTGCGCGGTGGTGGCGGAGGAGATCGCCCAGCTGGCGTGGTGATCGGCCGTGAGTGGGCGTGAGCGGCCGTGAGCGGCCGTGCTACCCGTCATACCTGGGAGCCACCCCGCGGGTGAGCTCTCCGGTGTGACGCCGGTTACGTACGACGCTCCGTAACTTCCTTCCTGACCGGGCCCGATGGACGGGCCGGGGGTGGGGGGAGTGGTCATGAGGAGGCGTTTCACGGGGCGCTGGTGGCGTGGCGGCCTGGCCGCGCTGCTCACCGGCGCGGTCGTCGTTCCCCTCTCCGGTGCCGCGCGGCCCGGAATCCCTGCCCCGGCCCCCGCCGTCCTGGCCCCGCTGTCGGCGGCGACGCTGGAGGCGGCGTACACCGCCAACCGGGCGGGCGCCGCAGAGGCGTCCCGGACGGCCGCCGCCCACGGTTTCCGTCACCGGGCGGCGGCCGACCGCGCGCTGGCCGCCCCGGACCGGCGGCTCCTCGCCTTCGACGGCCGGGGCGCCGGACTGGCCACCGAGGTGTTCGGCGACCTGGCCCACGCCGAGCGGATCGCCGTCCTGGTGCCGGGCTCCGACACCGGCCTCGACACCTACGACCGCTTCCGCGCCACCGCCGTCGCCCTGTATCAGCGGCTCACTGACGGCCGTACGGCGGTGGTGGCCTGGCTCGGCTACGAGACACCCGGCACCGTCAGCGCGACGGTCGCCACCACCGGCCGCGCCGAGGAGGCCGCCCCCGCGCTGCGCGCCCTCGTCACCGCCCTGCACACCATCAGCGGGCCCGGCGCGGACGTCTCCCTCCTGTGCCACTCCTACGGCACCGTCGTCTGCGCCCGCGCCGCCCCCGGCCTGGACGTCACCGACATCGCCCTGATCGGCAGCCCCGGCACCGGCGCCGGCAGCGCCGCCGGGCTGCGCACCCGGGCCCGGATCTGGGCGGCGCGCGGCGCCGGCGACTGGGTGGCGCACGTGCCGCACGTCAGCGCGGACCTGTTCGGCACGACCGTCGGCCTCGGCACCGACCCGGTCTCCCCGGCCTTCGGCGCCCGGGTCTTCGCGGCCGGCCCGGGCGGCCACAGCGACTACTTCGACCCCGGCTCCCGCTCCCTCACCAACCTGGCCCGGATCGTACGGGGCGAGACCGCGGCGGTGTCCCGTGACTGACCTGACCGTACGCACCGGCCTTCGCGCGCGCCTCGACGCCGCCACCCCCGCCGGCCGGGACCGGGCCGTGGACGCCCTGCGGGCCGCCGCGATCCTCGGTGTCGTGCTCGGCCACTGGCTGGTGACTGCCCTGGTCACCGACGGCACCGCGCTGCGCGCCGCGAGCCCGCTGGGGGAGCTGCCGTGGCTGGCCCCGGTCTCCTGGGTCTTCCAGACCCTCGCCGTGTTCTTCCTGGTCGGCGGCCATGTCGCCACCCGCTCCTACGCGAGCGCCCGCGCCCGCGGCACCTCCTACCGGCGCTGGCTGGGCGCCCGGCTGGCCCGGCTGCTGCGGCCGGTGCCGGCCGTCCTCACCCTGTGGACGGTGGTGACGGCGCTGCTGCTGCTGACCGGCGCGGAGTTCACCACCGTCCACACCCTGGTGAAACTGGCGCTGTCCCCGCTGTGGTTCCTGCTGGTCTTCGCCGTCCTGACGGCGCTGACCCCGTTGGTGGCCCGGCTGCACCCGCTCTGGCCGCTGGTCGTCGTCCTGCACGTGGACCTGCTGCGCTTCGGCCTCGGGGCCCCCGACCGGCTCGGCTGGCTCAACCTGGCGGCGGGCTGGCTGGTCCCGTACACTCTCGGCGCCGCCTGGACCCGCGGCGAACTGGAGCGCCGCCGCGCCGGGGCGCTCCTCCTCGCCGGCGGTACGGCGGCCACGGCCGCGCTGGTCGCCTTCGGCGGCTACCCGGCGTCGATGGTCGGCGTGCCCGGCGCGGCGGTGTCGAACCTCTACCCGCCGACGCTGGCCGCCGTCACCTTCGGCCTCGCCCAGTGCGGCCTGGCGCTGCTGCTGCGCGAGCCGCTGCGCCGGGCGATGCGGCGGCCGGCCGCCTGGGCGGCGGTGGCACTGGCCAACCTGTCCGCGATGACGCTCTTCCTGTGGCACCAGACGGCCCTGATGGCGACCACGGCCGCCGCTCTGCCGGCCGGCCGCCTGCCCGGCCTGCACACCCGCCCCGACGGCCTGGACTGGGTGGCGGCCCGGCTGGCCTGGCTGCCGGTGTTCACGCTGGTGCTGGCGGTGTGCTGGGCGGTGTTCCGGACCTGGGAACTGCCGGGCCCGTCCCGGACGGCCGGTTCTAAGGTGGACGCGTGACTTACGGGGGGAACCGGGTCCGGCACTGGGCGGCGGTGCTGCGCGACGACCTGTGGACCGTACGGGCGGACCCGCTGCCGCCGTCCACCTGGCTGCGGTGGCTGCCGCACGGGATCGTGTGGCTGGCCGCGTTCGGGGTGCTGGCCGGCGGGCTGCCGCAGCTCCAGGAAGCGGCCGGGCTGACCTTCGGGTACGCCTTCGCGGTCGTCCTCGGCCAGAGCGGCGCGATGGTCCTCGCCCTGTGGCGGCCGGTCCTGGCGTGCTGGCTGTCGCTGGTGGCGACCGTGCTGGGGGCGGTGGCCGTGCACCACCTGCTGGTGGGCACCGCTTCGGCGCAGGGGTTCAGCTGGCCCTGGACCGTGGCCGGGGCGGCCGCCCATCTGTTCGTCCTGCTGCTGCTCGCCCTGCGGGTGCCGGGCCGGGTCGCCGCCGAGGCGCTCGCCCTCACCGCGCTGGTCACCTACGTCCTCCAGGGCCTGTGGGGCGCCCAGGACTACCAGTCCACCGGCGTCCTCGCCCTCACCCTCTGCGCGGTCGCCGTGGTGCTCGGCACCGCCCTGCGCGGGCGCCGCGAGGCCCGTACCGCACTCGCCGAGCAGACCACCCTCACCGCCGAGGAACGCGCCCGCCGCACCGTCCTGGAGGAGCGCAGCCGGATCGCGCGCGAGCTGCACGACGTCGTCGCCCACCACATGTCCGTCATCTCCATCCAGGCGCAGGTCGCCCCGCACCTCGTCGAGAACCCGCCGGACGAGCTGGTGGAGAACCTCGCGGGCATACGGGAGAACGCGCTGGAGGCGCTCACCGAACTCCGCCGCGTCCTGGGCGTCCTGCGCTCCGAGCAGCCGGCCGGAGCGGAGTCGGCGCACGCCCCGCAGCCCACCCTCGACCGGCTGGACGCCCTGGTGGAGAACACCCGGGCCGCCGGCCTCACCGTCACCACCGAGCAGACCGGCGAACGCCGCCCGCTGCCGCCCGGCGTGGAACTGTCGGCGTACCGGATCGTGCAGGAGGCGCTGAGCAACGTACTGCGCCACGCGCCCGGCGCCCACGCCCGCGTCCACCTCGACCACCTCCCGCACGGCCTGCGCGTGGAGGTCGTCAACTCCCGCCCGGCGCACCCACCCGCGTCACCCTCCCCCGGCGCCGGGCACGGCCTGCTCGGCATGCGGGAGCGGGCGGCGATGCTCGGCGGCACCCTGACCGCGCACCGGCTGCCGGACGGCGGCTACGGGGTGACCGCCTTCCTGCCCGCCCACTCCACCACCACCCTCGAGGACGAGGCATGACCACCCCACCCATCCGCGTACTGATCGCCGACGACCAGCAGATGGTCCGCCAGGGCTTCACCGTGCTGCTCAACACCCAGCCCGACATCGAGGTGGTCGGCCAGGCGGTGGACGGCCTGGACGCGGTGGCCAGGGTCGCCGAACTCGCCCCGGACGTCGTCCTGATGGACATCCGCATGCCGGAACTGGGCGGCATCGAGGCCACCCGCCGCATCACGGCGGCGGACCCCGGCATCCGCGTCCTGGTGCTGACCACCTTCGACCTCGACGAGTACGTCTACGAGGCCCTGCACGCGGGCGCCTCCGGCTTCATGCTCAAGGACGCCTCCGCCGACCAACTGGCCGAGGCGGTCCGGGTGGTCGCCGCCGGGGACGCGCTGCTCGCCCCGAACATCACCCGGCGGCTGATCACCGAGTTCTCCCGGCTGCGCGAGCGGCCGCGCACCCCGCTGAAGGAGCGGGTCGGCGCCCTGACCGAGCGGGAGACGGAGGTGCTGGCGCTGATCGCGCAGGGCCTGTCCAACGCGGAGATCGCCGGCCGTCTGGTCGTCGCCGAGCAGACGGTGAAGACGCATGTGGGCCGCATCCTGGTGAAGCTGGGCCTGCGCGACCGCACCCAGGCGGCGGTGTTCGCGTACGAGACCGGACTGGTGCGGCCCTCGGGGTACTGACCCGGGTAGTACTTGAGGGGGACGGGCGAGGACCGTCCTCGCAGCGGACGACGGGAGGCCGGCCGTCCCCCTACGGTTCGGTGTGTGACCGAGACGCCCCAGACGACCCAGATACCGTCCGCGCCGGCGGGCAGCCCGGAGGTCCGGCTCGCCGCGAACGCGCTGCGCGGGCTGCGGCAGGATCTGATCCACGACGCCTTCGCCTACCGTCCGCTGCCCCGGACGGCCGCCGACGGCCCGCTCGCCCGCCGGCTGCCGGGGCGGCTGCGGGAGTACGCGGGGTGGACCCCGCACGCCGTGGTGGCGGCGGCCGGACTGCTGGCGATGGCGATCGCGTTCGGCGCGACGACCGGCGGCGGAGTCCTGGAACTGCTCTACGCCGGGCTCGCCCTGGTCCCCGTCCTGCTCACCCTGGCGCGGCCCGTGGGCGCGTTCTGGATCTCGCTGGCGGCGGCACCGGTCACCGTGCTGTTCGCCGAGGAGTGGGACGAGTGGCCCTGGTCGCCCGGCAGTTTCGCCTGCCACCTGACCGTGCTGACGGTGGTGGCGCTGCGCACCCGGCCCCGGACGGCGGCCTGGATGTGGCTGCTCACCGCCGGCTACAGCGTCGGCGCCGACACCCTGCTCGGCGCGAACTACTACAACTCCAACAGCGGCCCGCTGCTGGTCGTCACCGCACTGGTGCTGCTGGTGGTCGCCGTACGGCACGTACGCCGCGAGGCCGCGCAGGAGGTGACCGCGCAGCGGACGGTAACGGCCCACGAACGTTCCCGCCGCACCCTGCTGGAGGAGCGCACCACCATCGCCCGCGAGCTGCACGACGTGGTCGCCCACCACATGTCGGTGGTCGCCATCCAGGCGGAGGCGGCGCCGTACCGGGTGGAGAACCCGCCGCCGGAGCTGGAGCGGGCCTTCGCCACGATCCGCGAGAACGCGGTGGCGGCCCTCACGGAACTCCGCCGCGTCCTCGGTGTCGTCCGCGCCGAGGACTACGAGGCGCCCGACGCCCCGCAGCCCACCCTCGCCGACCTGGACGCGCTGCTGGCCAATGTGCGGGACGCGGGCCTGACGGTGGAGAAGGCGGTGACGGGCGCGGTGCGCGAACTGCCGCCGGGCGTCGAACTGTCGGCGTACCGGATCGTCCAGGAGGCGCTGAGCAACACGCTGCGGCACGCGCCGGGCGCTTCGGCCCGCGTCGAGGTCTCCTACGTCCTCGGCGGCCTGGGCCTGCGCGTGGTCAACACCCCGATCCCCGAACTGTCCCTGCTCAAACCGTCGCCGGGCGCCGGGCACGGGGTGACCGGTATGCGGGAACGGGTGCAGATGCTGAACGGCGAGATGACGGCCGGCCCGACCGGCGAGGGCGGCTACGAGGTGACGGTGTTCCTGCCGGTGCCCCTGGCGACCGAGGGCGAGTCATGACCATCCGGGTACTGATCGCCGACGACCAGATGATGGTGCGGGAGGGTTTCTCGGTCCTGCTGAACGCGATGCCGGACATCGAGGTGGCCGGCGAGGCGGTGAACGGCCGCGAGGCGGTCACGAAGGTGGCCGAACTCTCCCCCGACGTCGTCCTGATGGACATCCGCATGCCGGAGCTGAACGGTATCGAGGCGACGCGGGAGATCGTGGCGTCCGGTACGGCGTCGAAGGTCCTGGTGCTGACCACCTTCGACCTGGACGAGTACGTGTACCAGGCGCTGCGCGCGGGCGCCTCGGGCTTCCTCCTGAAAGACGCCTCGGCCCGCCAACTAGCCGATGGGGTACGGGTGGTGGCGTCCGGCGAGGCGCTCCTCGCCCCCTCCGTCACCCGCCGTCTGATCACCGAGTTCGCCAAACTCTCCGCGGCCCCGCGCGTGATGCCGGCCGCCCACGCGGCGTACGGCGACCTGACCGAACGGGAGACGGAGGTACTGGTCCTGATCGCGCAGGGCCTGTCGAACGCGGAGATCGCCGCGCGGCTGGTGGTGGCGGAGTCGACCATCAAGACCCATGTCAGCCGCGTCCTGGTGAAACTGGGCCTGCGCGACCGCACCCAGGCGGCGGTCTTCGCCTACGAGGCCCGGCTGGTGACGCCGGGGTGACGTGAGCATTCGGTGGGGGAGTGTCACTGGTGCGCTCGGGTGAGCGGGTTGATGACGTTCGGGGGTGGGGTGCTCAGGGCTTCGGGTTACTGGGCGAGCTCGCACCATACGTATTTTCCTCGATTGCCGAACCGGGAGAGCGGCTGCCAGCCCCAGAGGTCGGAGCACGCCTGCACGAGGGCGAGCCCTCTGCCGCCCTCTTTGTCGATCCCGGTCACGTCCGTCGCGGTGGGCGGCGGTTCGGGATCGGCATCCCACGCCCCGATCCGCAACACCCCACCCGCCCACCGCACCCGCAGCGCAGCGGGCCCCTTGGTGTGCAACACGGCGTTGGTGACCAGCTCAGTGGCCAGCAACTCCGCGACATCGACGAGCCCGATCAGCCCATGGACAGTCAGGATCAGCCGGAGCGTGCGCCGACTGACGGTGACGGCGCGATGGTCGTTGGGGATGTGGAGGGAGTACTCCCACGGCTCGGTTTCGGGCATGGCTGAGCTCCGTTCGGTCAGTCCGGTGGGTGGGAGGGGGCGGTGTCATTGCCGCAGCCGTCATGGCAGGACGGGGCGGTGCGCTTCCGGTACCCCGGCGTTCCGCAGCGTGTGCGGCGCGTCACTGACGGTACGTACTAGTTTTAGGAATGCGCAAGTGGGTCGCGTACTCTGAACCTGAACGGGTCACGTCCGCAGGAGGACTTCATGCCGCCGAGACGGCAAATGACGGCACGACAGATTCGCTTGGGTGCCGAGCTACGGAAACTGCGGGAGGCCGCAGGGTACAAGGCCCGCGAGGCCGCGCAGTTGTTGGGTGCCGACTCGGTTCAGATGAGTCAGATCGAGGGCGGAGTCGTCGGCGTGAGCGAGACGCGCGTGCGGCGGCTCGCTGCCCTTTACTCATGCACGGACCACGCGCTGATCGATGCCCTCGTGAAAATAGCGACCGACCGTACGCGGGGGTGGTGGGACGAGTACCGAGGAGTTCTTCCCCAGGTGAACCTGGACTTGGCCGAGGCGGAACACCATGCGACGTTCCTGCGTGAAGTGGTGATCACGCACGTACCCGGTCTGCTCCAGACACCGGACTACGCGCACGCGGTCTTCAGGTACATGCGTCCGGAACTGCCGGAGAGCGAGCGGGCTGCCCGCGTGGAGCACCGAATGAAGAGACGTGTGGTCATCGAGGGTGATGACCGGACCGAGTACGAAACGGTCATTCATGAGTTCGCCCTGCGCATCCGCGTCGCTGACCGGCGGACGGCCGTGTCACAGCTGCGACTCATCTTGGAGGAGATCGAGAGGGGGAACGTCGCAGTGCGGGTCATCCCGGTCGAACGCGATGGTTTCGGCGGTGCCGATGCGTCGATGATCTACACGGGTGGCCCGGTCCCGAAGCTCGACACCGGGATCCTCGATTCTCCGACGGGAACCTTGTTCATCGATGCGGACGCCCAGTTGAATCGGCTTCGAACGCTGTTCCGTACGGTGAAAGAATCATCATTGGACCCCTCGGAGTCCCGTGACTTCATTCACCGACTGACGAAGGACCTCTGATGACCTGGCGCAAGTCCACGTACTCCGGCGGCGGCGAGGGCAACAGCTGCGTCGAGATCGCAGTGCTGTCCACACGTATAGCCATCCGTGACTCCAAGACCCCGGCCCGAGCCACTCTCACCTTCCCTGCCCGCTCGTTCAGCGCCTTCATCGAGTCTGTCAAGCCGGGAAGAAACTTTGACGAACTGGCGTAAGTCCACGTACTCCGATGGCGGCGACGGCGACATGTGCGTCGAGATCGCAGAGTCCCCCACCCGCATGTCCGTCCGCGACTCCAAGGTCCCGGCCCGCGCCATCCTCTCTTTCCCTGCTACTGCCTTCACCGCCTTCATCGAGTTCGTGAAGCGAGAGAAGGAGCTTTGATGAACTGGCGTAAGTCCACGTACTCCGGGGGCGGCGAGGGCAACACCTGCGTCGAGATCGCCGCACTCCCCTCCCGGATAGCCATCCGTGACTCCAAGGCCCCGGCCCGAGCCACCCTCTCCTTCCCCGCCACTGCCTTCACCGCCTTCGTCGAGTCCGTGAAGCGTGGGGAGGGCGACCGGTAAATCGGTGGAGATGTCAGCCCGGGGGATCTATATTCGCCGGGTTCGAGATCCGTACGTCCCAGAAGAGGTGTGTTCGATGACGGTTCGCCGGCTGTCCCCCGTAACCGCTCTGACCTCATCGAACCCAAGGGACCCGCACCGTGGATCTGCCACGTATCTTCACTGTCCGCGAAAGTAGCCACCGCATCCACAACCCGTTCAGCCCCGGCAAGCTCGCCACCCTCGGCGAGGCGCTGCGACTGGCGCCCGGCACCCGGGTGCTGGACCTCGCCAGTGGGTCGGGCGAGATGCTGTGCACCTGGTCCCGGGACCACCGGGTCACCGGGACCGGCGTCGACATCAGCACGGTGTCCACCGAGCAGGCCCGCGCCCGCGCCGTCGAACTCGGCGTCGCCGACCGGGTCCGCTTCGCGCACGGCGACGCCGCCGGGTATGTCGCGGACGAGCCGGTCGATCTCGTCGCCTGCCTCGGGGCCTCCTGGATCGGCGACGGCCTGGCCGGCACCGTCGAGTTGCTGGGCCGCAGTCTCCGCGACGGCGGCCTGATGCTGGTCGGTGAGCCGTACTGGCGCCGGGAGGTGCCGGACGAGGAGGCGGCCAGGGCCTGCCACGCCCACCGCAAGGACGACTTCCTGCCGCTGCCGGAGCTGGTCGAGCGGTTCGGTGGCCTCGGGTACGACGTCGTGGAGATGGTGCTGGCCGACCAGGACAGCTGGGACCGGTACCGGGCGGCACAGTGGCTCAACCTGCGCCGCTGGCTGGACCAGAACCCCGGGGACGAACTGGCCGCCGAGGTACGGGAGGAACTCAGCACCGAGCCGGTCCGCTACACGCGGTACCAGCGGGAGTACCTCGGCTGGGGAGTCTTCGCCCTGATGCGTCGCTGATCAGGCCGCCGGGGCCAACAGGTCCGCCGGGATGCCGCCGAGGTCGGGGGCGTAGAAGTTCCTGATCTCGGCCTCCCAGGCGGCCACGCCGACGCGGTCGGCGCCGTCCGGGCCGAGCGCCTCGAAGAGCGCCTCGATGTTCGGCAGGTCGAAGCCGACGCCCCGCAGCATGCCGGTGAACACCGGCCGGCTGACGGTGCCGCTGCCGTCCAGGTCACCGAGCCGGGCGAAGCCGGCCGCGAACTCGGCGACCGCCTCGTCGAAGCGCTCCGGGGACAGGACGCACGCCTGGAACTCGTCGTAGCTGATCCGGCCGTCGCCGTCGGCGTCGAGTTCACCGACCAGGGCGTTCCAGTAGCGCGTGAAGCCGGCCCGCATGGCCTGCTGCTGGGCCTCGCCGGCGCCGGGCGCGGCCGCGGCGACCCGGTTGCTCATCAGGTCGAAGTCGGCGGACTCCAGCACCCCGTTGCCGTCGGCGTCGAACAGGGTGAACACGAGCCTCACACGGTTGACCGCTTCGTCACGCATGGATGCACAGCCTTTCGTCAGGATGGGACCAGGCCACTGTGGGGGTCGCGGGAACCGGTTGTCCCGGGGACGACCGGCGGGTCAGCGGAAAGGGTGAAAACAGTGCCGCCCCGGCATGGAACCGGCGCGCACGGCGCACTGGGCACGCCGGCAACGCCCCGTTCGGTCCCCGCGCGCCCTACCGGCGGTCACGGCCCCCCTCAATGATGAGCGGACCGCGAGAAATCCCAGGAGGTCACCGTGTTGCTGCTCATATCCCCGGACGGCGTCGAGGAGGCCCTCGACTGCGCGAAGGCGGCGGAGCATCTCGACATCGTGGACGTCAAGAAACCCGACGAGGGCTCGCTCGGCGCGAACTTCCCGTGGGTGATCCGGGAGATCCGCGACGCGGTCCCGGCGGACAAGCCGGTGTCCGCGACCGTGGGGGACGTGCCGTACAAGCCCGGCACGGTGGCCCAGGCGGCGCTCGGCGCGGTGGTGTCCGGCGCCACCTACATCAAGGTCGGGCTGTACGGCTGCACCACCCCCGACCAGGCCATTGACGTGATGCGCGGAGTCGTGCGGGCGGTGAAGGACCACCGGCCGGACGCCCTCGTCGTCGCCTCGGGATACGCCGACGCGCACCGGATCGGCTGC
Organism: Streptomyces sp. JW3; assembly: GCF_052216785.1. Lineage (NCBI taxonomy): Bacteria > Bacillati > Actinomycetota > Actinomycetes > Kitasatosporales > Streptomycetaceae > Streptomyces > Streptomyces sp. JW3. The sequence goes on from NZ_JBQOUX010000002.1 coordinate 104,981, forward strand.
GTCAACCCGCTCGCCCTGCCCGACATCGCCCACCGCTCCGGCTGCGACGCGGCCATGCTGGACACCGCGGTCAAGGACGGGACCGGGCTGTTCGACCACGTACAGCCGGACGGCTGCGCGGAGTTCGTGCGGCGGGCCCACGACGCCGGCCTGCTCGCCGCCCTCGCCGGCAGCGTGAAGGTGGCCGACCTCGGCGCGCTGACCCGGATCGGCACGGACATCGTGGGAGTGCGGGGCGCGGTCTGCGACGGCGGTGACCGCAACGCCGGGCGGATCCGGCCGCACCTGGTGGCCGCGTTCCGCGCGGAGATGGACCGGCACGCCGGGGAGCGGGCGGCGGCCGCGGTCACCCCGGCATGACCGCGGGGCGGCCCCAAAACCGCAGCTTCGCCGTCGTCGACCCGGCCACCGGCGAGACCTTCGACGAGGCCCCCGACCAGCACCCCGACGACCTGGACGCCGTCGTCGCGCGGGCGCACGCGGCCTGGCGCGGCTGGCGGGCCGACCACGGCGCTCGGAGCGCCGCACTGCGTGCCGCCGCCGACGCGGTGGCGGCGGCCGGCGCGGAACTCGCCCCGCTGCTCACCCGGGAACAGGGCAAACCGCTGGCCGAGTCGTACCAGGAGGTCGCCCGTACGGCGGCCCGGCTGCGCTACTTCGCCGAACTGGCCCCGCGGCCGCGGACCATCACGGACGGCAGACCCGTGCACAGCGAGATCCGCTGGCGGCCGCTCGGGCCGGTCGCCGCGATCGTGCCGTGGAACTTCCCGCTCCAGCTCGCGTCCGCGAAGTTCGCGCCCGCCCTCGCGGCCGGCAACACGATGGTGCTCAAGCCGTCCCCGTACACACCGCTGGCCACCCGGCTGCTGGTGTCCGTCCTCGCCGGCGCCCTGCCCGAGGACGTCCTGACCGTCGTCACCGGCCGCGAACCGCTCGGCGCCCGGCTCGCCTCCCACCCGGGCATCCGGCACGTGACCTTCACCGGTTCCGGCCCCACCGGACGGGCCGTCGCGCGCGGCGCGGCGGACTCGCTGGCCCGCGTCACCCTGGAGCTGGGCGGCAACGACGCGGCCGTCCTGCTGGCGGACGTGGCGGTGGAGCGGATCGCGGACCGGTTGTTCTGGGCCGCGTTCCGCAACTGCGGGCAGGTCTGCATGGCCGTCAAACGCGTCTACGCACCGGCCGGGCGGTACGCCGAGGTGGTCGAGGCCCTCGCGGAGCGGGCGAAGCGCGTCGTGGTCGGGGCCGGCCTCGATCCGGGGACCGAACTGGGGCCGGTCAGCAACGCCGCCCAGCTGGCCCGGGTCGAGAGCCGTACGGCGCGGGCGCTGGCGGACGGCGCCCGTGCGGTGGCCGGCGGGCACCGGCTGGACCGGCCGGGTTACTTCTTCGCGCCGACCGTCCTCGCGGACGTACCCGCGCACAGCGCGGTGGTGACGCAGGAGCAGTTCGGACCGGTGCTGCCGGTACTGCCGTACACGGATCTCGACGCGGCCGTCGACGCGGCCAACGGCACCGGGTTCGGGCTGGGCGGCTCGGTGTGGGGGACCGACCTGGACCGGGCCGAGGAGGTCGCCGGGCGGCTGGAGTGCGGCACGGCGTGGATCAACCACCACGCCGAGCTGTCCCTCGCCCAGCCCTTCGCCGGCGTCAAGGAGAGCGGCGTCGGGGTGGCGGGCGGGCCGTGGGGGCTGTACGGCAACCTCCGGCCGTTCGTCGTGCACCGTCCCCGGCCGGAGGCGTGAGAGCGTGGCGATGCGGTTCGGCGCGGCGGTACTGCGCGCGTACGACGCCGAGTTCGGCGTCGAGGAGGTGCTGCTGCACTCGGGGCCGGCCGCCGACGAGGTGCTGGTCGAGATCGCCGGCTGCGGGATGTGCCGGACCGATCTCGCGGTCCGGCGTTCGGCGGGCCGCTCCCCGCTGCCGGCGGTGCTCGGGCACGAGGGCGCCGGGGTGGTGGTGGAGACCGGCGGGCCGGGCACCGGCCTGGGCGCCGGCGACCACGTGGTGCTGAGCTTCGACTCCTGCGGCCGCTGCCGCAGCTGTCTGAACGCCGCCCCCGCCTACTGCGACACCTTCGCCCCGCTCAATCTCTTCGGCGGGCGCGCGGAGCACGCCGCCCGGTTCACCGACGCGGCGGGTGGCGCGCTGGCGCCCCGGTGGTTCGGCCAGTCCTCGTTCGCCCGGTACGCGGTGGTGCCGGCCCGCAACGCCGTACGGGTCGACCCGGCGCTGCCGCTCGAACTGCTCGGGCCGCTCGGCTGCGGGTTCCTCACCGGCGCCGGCGCGGTCCTGCACTCCTTCGCTGCCGGACCCGGTGACACCCTCGTGGTGCTCGGCGCGGGCGCGGTCGGACTGGCGGCGGTGATGGCGGCGACCGCCGCGGGCGTGCTGAGCGTGGCCGTCGACCGGCACCCGGAACGGCTCGCCCTGGCCGAACGGTTCGGCGCGACCCCGCTGCCCGCCGCCGCGCCCGACCTGCCCGGCCGCATCCGGCGGCTGACCGACGGCGGCGCGTGCTACGCGCTGGACACCACCGCCGCCGCCCGGCTGATCAACGACGCGCTGCACGCGCTGCGCCCGACCGGCCACCTCGGTCTGGTGGCCCGGCTGGGCACCGCGCTGCCGCTGGAGCCGGGGGCGCTGGACCGGGGCCGGCGGATCTCCCACATCTGCGAGGGGGACGCGGTGCCGGGGCTGCTGATCCCGCGGCTGACCGGACTGTGGCGGGCCGGGCTGTTCCCGTTCGACGAGCTGATCCGGACGTATCCGCTGGCCGCCGTCAACGAGGCCGAACGCGACTGCGAAGCGGGCCGCGTGGTCAAACCCGTACTGATTCCGGACCCGTACTGATACCGGACCCGTACTGATACCGGAGGGGAAGAGCTGGTGAGCACAACGCGCGAGACACAGGAGGAGGGCGTGGACGGCGGGGTGGGGGTGACCGCGCTGCTGGTCGCCGCCGCCCGGGCGATCGAGACGCACCGCCCCGACGCCCTGGCCCGGGACGGCTACGCGGAGCACTTCGTGCGCGCCGCACCGGCCTGCGCCGGCTGGCCGGTCCGCCCGGACCAGGTCCCGGACGGGGACGCGGACCCGTTGTGGGGACGGTTCGCGCGGTACTTCGGGCTGCGCACGCGGGTCCTCGACGACTTCCTGCTCCGCTCCGTGCACACGAGCGGCGCCCGCCAAGTCGTGCTGCTCGGGGCGGGGCTGGACACCCGGGCCCTGCGGCTGGACTGGCCCGCCGGGTGCGTGGTCTTCGAGATCGACCGGGCCGGCGTACTGGCGTTCAAGCACCGGGTGCTCGACGGACTGGCGGCCACCCCGAGGGCCGCGCGGGTGCCCGTGCCGGTCGATCTGCGCGCCGACTGGGTCGGCGCGCTCGCCGGGGCCGGGTTCGACCCGGCCGCGCCGAGCGTCTGGCTGGCCGAGGGGCTGCTGTTCTACCTGTCGCCCGCCGCCGAGACGGGTCTCATCGACAGCGTGGACCGGCTGAGCGCCGCGGGGAGCGCGCTGGCGTACGAGGTCAAGCTCGACAAGGACCTGCTGGCCCACCGCGACAGCCCGCTCTACACCGCGACCGCCCGGCAGCTCGGCATCGACCTGCTCGGCCTGTTCGACCGGGAGCCGCGGCCCGACTCCTGCGGTGACCTGGTGGCCAGGGGCTGGTCCACCTCGGTGCACACCCCCTACGACTTCACCCGCCGGCACGGCCGCGGCCCGCTGCCGGAGGAGAACGACGCGCTGGGCGGCAACCGGTGGGTGTTCGCGGACAAGCCCTGACCGGGCCCCCGGCCGAACCCCTGGCCACCGTGTGACGGCCCGCCCTTACTTCAGATGCCGCCCGAAGAACCGGTCCCCGTCCTCCAGTTCGAACCACGGGGTGCCGGTGTGCCCGCCCAGGTTGGCGTGCAGCGTCTTCTCCTTGCTGCCGAAGGCGTCGAACAGGTCCAGGGCCCGCTGCCGGGGATTGCCCTCGTCGTCCCACTGGAGCAGGAACAGCAGCGGGACGGTGACCTGCCGGGCCTCGGCCCGCTGGGCGCGGGGCACGTAACCGCCGGCGAAGAAACCGGCGGCCGCGATCCGGGGATCGGTGACCGCCAGCCGGATGCCGAGGGCGGTCCAGCCCGAGTAGCCGACCGGGCCGGCGATGTCGGGCCGCGCGAGGAGGGCGTCCAGGGTGGTCCGCCACTCCGGGGCGGCCTGCTCGACCAGCGGGCCGACGAGGGACTCGAAGATCTCGTCGACCGGTTCGCCGGCCCGCATCGCCCGCCGCAGTTCGGCACGGGCCTGCTCGGCGGCGGCCGAACGCGGCCGGTCACCGCACCCGGCGGCGTCGATGGTGGCCACCGCGTAGCCGTGGGCGGCGCAGAACCGGGCCCGCGCCACCAGCCGGGCGTCCCGCTTGGGCAGGCCGTTGTTGTGGGCCATCAGGATCAGCGGGGCCGGCCCGGACGCGGCGGGCGTCCACAGGGTGCCGGGGATCTCGCCGAGGGTGAACTCGCGTTGCAGGACGCCGTCGTCGAGGCGTTGTTCGGAAGTGAAGCGCATGGTCGTGCCTTTCGGGAGAGCGCTGCGAACGGCGCTCCCGGACGACCTATCGCCCGACCGTGACCCCGGAGGGGAGCACCCACGTCGATACTGCGTCCACGGGTACCACCTCCTCGTCTCTCGCACGGCCACCGGAAAGGTAGCAGCGGGCGGGGCGGTCGGCCAACGGGTTTTCCGTTGCCCCCAGGCCACGCAGGCCGGCCCCGCTGGGCACCGCCCCCCTCGGCGCCGTATCGTCCGCCCATGACGGCACCATCCGACCTCGCGTTCGACCCGTGGGACCCGGCGTTCCTCGCCGACCCCTACCCCGCCTACGCCGAACTCCGCGCCCGGGGGCGGGTGCACCACTACGCGCCCACGAACCAGTGGCTCGTCCCGCACCACGCCGACGTGTCCGCGCTGCTGCGCGACCGCCGCCTGGGCCGCACGTACCGGCACCGCTTCTCGCACGAGGAGTTCGGCCGCACCCCGCCGCCGCCCGCGCACGAGCCGTTCCACACCCTCAACGACCACGGCATGCTCGACCTGGAGCCGCCGGACCACACCCGGATCCGGCGGCTGGTGTCGAAGGCGTTCACCCCGCGCACCGTCGAGCGGCTCCAGCCGTACGTGCGGAACCTGGCCGGCGACCTGGTGGCCCGGCTCGTCGCGGCCGGCGGCGGCGACCTGCTCACCGACGTCGCCGAACCCCTCCCGGTCGCCGTGATCGCCGAGATGCTGGGCATCCCGGAGGCGGACCGGGCCCCGCTGCGCCCCTGGTCCGCCGACATCTGCGGGATGTACGAGCTGAACCCGTCGCCGGAGACGGCGGCCCGCGCGGTGCGCGCCTCCGTCGAGTTCTCCGACTACCTGCGCGAGCTGATCGCGGCCCGCCGCGAGCACCCCGGCGACGACCTGGTCTCCGGTCTGGTCGCCGCCCACGACGAGGACGACGACCGGCTCACCGAGCAGGAGATGATCTCGACCTGCGTGCTGCTGCTGAACGCCGGTCACGAGGCCACCGTGAACGCCACCGTCAACGGGTGGCGGGCGCTGTTCCAGAACCCCGAACAGCTCGCCGCGCTCCGCGCCGACCACTCCCTGGTCCCCACCGCCGTGGAGGAGCTGATGCGCTACGACACCCCGCTCCAGCTCTTCGAACGGTGGGTTCTGGACGACATCGAGATCGACGGCACCGTGCTGCCCCGGGGCGCGGAGGTGGCGCTGCTCTTCGGGTCCGCCAACCACGACCCGGCGGTCTTCGCGGCGCCCGGCCGCCTCGACCTGACCCGCCGCGACAACCCGCACATCTCCTTCAGCGCCGGCCTGCACTACTGCATCGGCGCCCCGCTGGCCCGGATCGAACTGGCCGCGTCGATGACGGCCCTGCTCGAACAGGCCCCCACCCTCGCCCTCGCCGCCGAACCCGAACGCAAGCCGAACTTCGTCATCCGGGGGCTGGCGGGGCTCGAGGTGGAGGTCAGGTGACCACCGCGGCCGCCCCCGCTCAGCCCACCACCGCGTCCCGCCCGCGCAGTCCCGCCAGCCCCGCGCCCACCAGCAGCACCGCGATACCGAGGAGGACGGCGACCGGGCCCCAGGTCAGGGTCCCGCCCGGCAGCTTGGGAAGGTGGCCGTAGGGGGACAGGTCCAGGACGGGCCGCGGCAGGTTCAGCGCCGGGCCGATCCAGCCGAGCAGCAGCACCGCCCCGGCCACCCCCCAGGCGGCCGGCGCCGCCCGGGGCAGCAGACCGTGCAGCAGGACCGCCGTGCCGCCGACCACCCACACCGCCGGCACCTGCACCAGGCAGGCGGCCAGGACCGGCCCGGGGTCGTGGCGGTAACCGAGGGCGTAGCCGAGACCGGCGAGCAGCAGGACGAGCACCGTGCCGCCGAAGGCGATCACCAGGTGGCCGGCCGCCCACCGCAGCCGCCCCACGGCCCCGGCGAGCACGGGCTCCGCCCGCCCGGAGGTCTCCTCGGCGGACAGCCGCAGCACCGACGACACCACGTACAGCGCGGCGACCAGCCCCAGAATCCCGGTCATCGCGGCGACGAACGTGTCGGTCAGCGCGCCCGGCCCGCCCAGCCGGGCCAGGATCTCGCGGCTGCCCGCGTTGTCGGCGAGCAGCTTCGCCGCGCCCTCGGTCATCCCGCCGAAGACGGCCCCGGCCAGGAAGAAGCCCGCGCTCCAGCCCAGTACGCCGCCCCGCTGCAACCGCCAGGCCAGCGCACCCGCCGTACCGAGCCGGCCGCAGGCCGGTCCCGGCCGGGTCGGCAGGAAGCTCATGCCGACGTCCCGGCGGGCGGTCAGCCGGTACGCCACGGCCGCCTGGAGCAGCACCGCCGCGGCGATCGGCGCCAGCACCCACCAGCGCTCGCCGGCGAACGCGCGCAGGTGCTCCGGCCAGCCCAGCGGGGACACCCAGGTGAGGGGTGACGAGCCGTCGGTGCTCGCCGAGTCGCCGGCCGCGCGCAGCACGAAGGCCGCGCCCAGCACCGCCGCCGTCAAGCCCCGGGCCAGCCGGGCGCTCTCGGTGAGCTGCGCGGCGATCGCGGCCGTCGTGGCGAAGACCAGGCCGGTGCCCGCGGCGCCCAGCCCGAAGGCGACCGCGCCGGCTACGCCCTGCCCGGACAGTCCGACCGCCAGCAGCAGCGCGAGGACCGCGCCTGCGACCGCCGCCGCCAGCAGCGCGGCGGTGAGCGGGGCCAGACGGCCCACCATCCCGGCCCGGACCAGTTCGTCCCGGCCGCTCTCCTCCTCGTCCCGGGTGTGCCGGACGACGATCAGCAGGCTCATCACGGCCGCCGCGGCGGCCACGTACACGCCGACCCGCCAGGCCGTCAGCGCGCCCAGCGAGTCGCCGAGGAGCGGGCCGACCAGGGCGCGCAGGGAGGAGTTGGCGGCCACCTGCCGGACCAGGTCGGCGCGTGCGGCGGCGGTGCCGTACACGCTGTCGAGGGTGCTCGGCATGGAGAGCGCCAGCAGCGCGTTCACGCCGGCCCAGACCGGGATCAGCACCCGGTCCCGGCGCAGCGCGAAGCGCAGCAGGGTGCCGGTGCCGGCGAAGGCGGTCATCGGGTCGCCGCCTCGTCCTGGTAGTGCCGCAGGAACAGTTCCTCCAGCGTCGGCGGCGTCGAGGTCAGCGACCGCACCCCGGACTCGCCGAGCGAGCGGAGTACGGCGTCCAGGTGGGCGGTGTCGACCTGGAGGCGGACCCGGTGGCCCCGGATGTCGAGGTCGTGCACGCCGGGCAGCCGGGACAGCCCGTTCGGCTCGCCGGCCAGCTCGGCGGTGACACTGGTCCGGGTCAGATGCCGCAGCTCGGCCAGCGAACCGCTCTCCACCGTCCGGCCCTTGCGGACGATGCTGACCCGGTCGCACAGCTCCTCGACCTCGCCGAGGACGTGGGAGGAGAGCAGGACCGTGCGGCCCCGGTCGCGTTCCTCGCGCACACAGCGCCGGAACACCTCCTCCATCAGCGGGTCGAGGCCGCTGGTCGGCTCGTCCAGGATCAGCAGGTCGACGTCCGCGGCGAACGCGGCGACCAGGGCGACCTTCTGCCGGTTGCCCTTGGAGTAGGTACGGCCCTTCTTGGTCGGGTCCAGTTCGAAGCGTGCCATCAGCTCCGCGCGGCGCCGCGGGTCCAGACCGCCGCGCAGCCGGCCGTACAGGTCGATGACCTCGCCGCCGGAGAGGTTGCGCCACAGGGTCACGTCGCCGGGGACGTACGCGATGCGGCGGTGGGCCTCCACCGCGTCCGCCCAGGGGTCGCGGCCGAGGACGCGGGCGGCTCCCGAGTCGGGGCGCAGCAGGCCGAGCAGCACCCGGATGGTGGTGGACTTGCCGGCGCCGTTGGGACCGAGGAAGCCGTGCACCTCGCCGGTCTCGACGGCCAGGTCGAGGCCGTCCAGCGCGTGCGTGCGCCCGAAGGACTTGTGGAGCCCCGAGACGCTGATTGCCTTCGTCATGATTCGGAACGTACGCTGCATTCAGAAATTTGTGAAGTTAAGGAACCGTCAAGGTTGTGAGAGATGATCGAGAGATGATCGAAAGATGACGGAACCAACCGAGGAGACGACGGGCCGCGACCCGGAGGCCGTGTCACGGTTCGTGGAGGGCTTCGCCGCGCAGCTCGTCGAGGCCGGCATGCAGCGGATGCCGGCCCGGATCTTCGCCGCCCTGCTGGCCTCCGACGCGGGCACGCTGACCTCGGCGGAACTCGGCGAACAGCTCAAGGTCAGCCCGGCCGCCGTCTCGGGCGGCGTGCGCTACCTCGCGCAGCAGCACATGGTGGCGCGCGAACGCGAGCCCGGCTCGCGCCGGGAGCGGTACCGGGTGCACAGCGACCAGTGGTACGAGGCGCTCACCAGCCGGGAGGCCGTCCTCAAGCGCTGGGAGGCCGCCCTCGGGGAGGGCGTCACCAGCCTCGGCGCGGACACCCCGGCGGGCCGGCGGATGTCCGAGACGCTGGCCTTCTTCGAGTTCATCGACGGGGAGATCGCGGCGATGATGGAACGGTGGCGGGTGCACCGGGAGGAACGCTTCGGGTGACGGGCTGAGCAGCCCCCTCAGGCGCGGGTCCGCTCACCGCGCCGGCAGCGTCAGCCCCCAGGCCGATTCCCGTACCGTCCAGGTCCGGGTCCCCACCGGGCCCGACTCCACCGCGTCCGCCCGGTAGCGGAAGTGCGCTCCCGAGACGGTCACCGTCCGGCCGCGGGCCGTCAGCGGGGCCGCCGCCGCGCCGACCGACAGCGGCCGCACCTCCACCTCGGCCGTGCCCGGGGCACCCGGCGTCAGGGACACCCCCTGGACCGGCTGGTCCAGGTCGACCAGCGTCACCCCGTCCACCTCCACCCGCAGCCGGGCCGGACCGGGGGCCGGCGCCGCCGCGGACCGGGCCGCCGGACGCGGATGCGCCAGCGTCCGGACCAGGGACTGGCAGGTGCGCAGCCAGGGCCGGGCCGGCGGCTCGGTACCGGCGGTCCGGCCGTCCGCCGCCCCGCTCTCCCCGTAGGTTCCCCCGTACCGGGTCTCCCCGGGCCGGGCGTCCCCGTACCGGGCGGCCACCGGGGGAAGCGGCGGGATGCCCACCGCGCCCAGCACCACCCCGTCGCTGTCGTCGACCAGCAGGTCGAGCCGGTGTTCCGTGCCGTCCAGCACCGCCCGCGCCGCCGCCACCGCACCGGTCGGCACCCCGAGCGCGCGGGCCAGCGCCAGCTGCGAGCCGACCGGCACCAGCGACAGCGCGCATCCGGCCAGCTCCCGCCGGCGGTGCAGCAGGGCCACCGTGCGCAGCAGGGCCCGGTCGTCGCCGACCACCACCGGCCGCCGCGAACCGCGCCGCCCCAGCACCCGGGCGAACTCCTCCGGATCGTCCGGCAGACACACCTTGGTATGCGCCGCACCCGCTCTGAGCACGTCTTTCGCGATCCGGACGGACTCACCGTCCAGGCGCCGGGCGACCGGATCGACGACCACCAGAAGCTGATCGGGCGTCGCGGAACAGCTCGCGGAAGAGCTCGCGGAAGTCGCCACCTCGGCCATGCCTCGCTTCCTCGGGTAGCATCTTTGTGCAAGAGCCCCTTGCGCGATTGCGCCAGGGGCTTCGTCTATTCCGGGGCATCCGGTCCGACGGGTTGCGGCCGACGAAGGTCGCCGGTGTACGAGCCATGACTCGTGTGTACGAAGCACGAACCATGAAGCGTATGCCCTCGACCTTGGACATGCCCCGCCCGGAAGGGGTGTACGCGCGTGCCCGCACTTGTGCTGCTCGGTGCTCAGTGGGGTGACGAAGGCAAGGGAAAGGCGACGGACCTGCTCGGTGGCTCCGTCGACTATGTGGTGCGCTACCAGGGCGGCAACAACGCCGGCCACACGGTAGTCGTGGGCGATCAGAAGTACGCCCTCCACCTGCTCCCTTCCGGGATTCTCTCCCCCGGCTGCACGCCGGTCATCGGCAACGGAGTCGTCGTCGACCCGTCGGTCCTGCTCTCCGAGCTGAGCGGTCTGAACGAGCGTGGCGTCGACACGTCCAAGCTCCTGATCAGCGGCAACGCTCACATCATCACGCCGTACAACGTCACCGTCGACAAGGTGACGGAACGCTTCCTCGGCAAGCGGAAGATCGGTACCACCGGGCGCGGCATCGGCCCGACCTACGCCGACAAGATCAACCGCGTCGGCATCCGGGTCCAGGACCTCTACGACGAGTCGATCCTCACCCAGAAGGTCGAGGCGGCGCTCGAGGTCAAGAACCAGATGCTCACCAAGCTCTACAACCGCCGGGCGATCACCGCCGACCAGGTGGTCGAGGAGCTGCTGGGCTACGCGGAGCAGCTCCGCCCCTACGTCGCCGACACCGTCCTGGTCCTCAACCAGGCGCTGGAGGACGACAAGGTGGTCCTCTTCGAGGGCGGCCAGGGCACCCTGCTGGACATCGACCACGGCACGTACCCCTTCGTCACCTCGTCCAACCCGACCGCCGGCGGCGCCTGCACCGGCGCCGGCGTCGGCCCGACGAAGATCAGCCGGGTCATCGGCATCCTGAAGGCGTACACCACCCGGGTCGGCGCCGGCCCGTTCCCGACCGAGCTGTTCGACGCGGACGGCGAGGCGCTGCGCCGCATCGGTGGGGAGCGCGGTGTCACCACCGGCCGGGACCGGCGCTGCGGCTGGTTCGACGCGGTGATCGCCCGCTACGCGACCCGGGTCAACGGCCTCACCGACTTCTTCCTCACCAAGCTCGACGTGCTCACCGGCTGGGAGGAGATCCCGGTCTGCGTGGCGTACGAGATCGACGGCAAGCGGGTCGAGGAGCTGCCGTACTCGCAGTCCGACTTCCACCACGCCAAGCCCGTCTACGAGACGCTGCCCGGCTGGTCCGAGGACATCACCAAGGCGAAGTCCTTCGACGACCTGCCGAAGAACGCGCAGAACTACGTCAAGGCGCTGGAGGAGATGTCCGGCGCGCCGATCTCCGCGATCGGCGTGGGTCCGGGCCGGGACGAGACGATCGAGGTCAACTCCTTCCTCTGAGCCGTCCCGCCGCGACCGCGTTCGGCCCCCTTCGACGGGCGCCGGGCGCGGTCGCGGTGTCGTATCGGAGCATGACCGTCTCCTGTCAGGGTCCCTACGGCGCCGACGGCGCCCCCGGAGACCGCGCGGACTGCGGTGACCCGGCCCGGTTCGAGGTCGCCCGGCACGGGCTGGGGCCGCTGCGGGTGTGCCCCGTGCACCTGGGCCCGGCGCTGCTGCTGGCGGCCGGGGTGCGGTGGCCGCCGGGGGTCTCGCTCATCGGGTGACGGGCGGCGATGGGGCATAGCCTGAAGGGGACGAAGAAGGTGATGGCCATGCGCGTGATGCTCAAGGCGACGCTGGACACCGAGAAGGCGAACGAGCTGATCCGCAGCGGAAAGATGCCCGAGGCGATGAAGGGCGCCCTGGACCAGCTCAAGCCGGAGGCGGCGTACTTCGGGCCGCTCGGCGGGCGGCGGACCGCCCTGCTGGTCTTCGACATGGCGGACAGCTCGGACCTGCCCGCCAGCGGGGAACCGTTCTTCACCCAGTTCAACGCCGAGGTCGAGGTCTTCCCGATCATGAACGGCGAGGATCTGGAGAAGGGCCTGACACAGATCGGCCGGAGCGCCGGCTTCAGCTGAACACGATCATCGACCCCTGCGCCAGGCTCCGGGTGGCCGCCGCGTGCAGCCCCAGCCACACGTGCCGCTCACGGGCGAACGGGCTCGGGTCGTACGGGGCCGGCGCGGCCGGTTCCTCCAACTCGGTCGGCCCGGCGGGCGGTCGGGGAGCCGCCGGGGGGTTGGCCGGGTCGATGCCGAGGGCCGGGGCGACGGACTCCAGTTCGCGCAGCAGGGCGTGTGCGGAGCCGAGCGGGCCGCCGCCCGCCAGCAGTTCGTCGTTGGCCAGCGGATGCGGGAAGTCGACCGGGACGTAGGCGCCGGCGTGGTCGTAGTGCCAGACCAGGTGCGACTGCTGGGCCGTCGCCTCGAACATCTCCAGCAACTGCTCGTAGTCGCCGCCGAGTTCGTCGACCGGTGTCACCGGCAGGCCGCACAGCTGGAGCAGATGGGCGCGGCGCAGGAAGTGCAGCGCGTCGTAGTCGAAACCGGCCACCGGGGCGACCTCGCCGGACAGGCCCGGCATGTACGCGAACACCGGTACCGGCGGCAGCCCGGCCTCGGCCAGCACCTTGTCGTACTGCGCGAGTTCCTCGGCGAAGGGGTTGTCCGGGGTGTGGCACAAGATGTCGACGAGCGGTACCAGCCACAGGTCACAGGCCAAAAGAGAACTCCTCACACAGCACGGTGGTGCGGGACAGCACGGTGGTGCAGGCAGAGTAGTAGGTGCGGCGGCAGGGCGGCTCCCCGGCCGGGAAAGGTGCTCCGGCCGGGGCCCTCGTGCCCAACCCATACCCAGGCGTGCGCCCCCCACCCCGGGCCGCGGGTCATCCGGCGAAGAGCCGCGCCACGACCGTGAGCGAGTGCGTGTTGTACGCCAGGACCAGCGAGCGGGCCGCCTCGGCGTCCCGCCGGACCAGCGCGTCGACCAGTTCGGTGTGCCCGGACCACAGGGTGCCGCGCAGATCACCGACCCGACGCAGGTGCTGCACCGTGCACACCCAGCTCTGCACCCGCAGCCGGTGCAGGAAGTCGGACAGGTACGGGTTGCCGAACAGCACCGCCAGCTCCCGCCAGAACCGCAGGTCGTAGCCGATCAGCACAGTCAGGTCGCCGGCCTGGGCGGCCCGCTGCGCCTCCTCGCCGCGCCGCCGCACCCCCGCCAGCGCCGCGGTCAGCCGCTGCTCGTCGCCCGGCGCGGCGGCCTCCCGGTGACCGGCCGCCAGCGCGTGGAACATCCCGTCGGTGACCAGGCAGCGGGCCTCGACCATGCCGCGGAAGTCGGCGGCGGAGTACTCGTGGACCCGGAAGCCGCGGTGGTGGTCGGCGTCCAGCAGCCCCTGCGCGGACAGGTCCACCAGCGCCTCGCGCACCGGCGTCGCGGAGACCCCGTACTGCTCGGCGATCTCCTTGACGGTGAACTCCTGCCCCGGCTGGAGCCGTCCGGCCAGTACCTCGTCGCGGAGCGCGTCGGCGATCTGCTGCCGCAGGGTGCTGCGCGTCACGGCACCGTTGCCGCTGGGGCCGGGCATGGTCGGGCGTCTCCTCGTCACGTGGGGGCGGCGTGCACGTACAGCACGTACATATGTACGAGAATATGTACGAGCACGCCACCTTACGCGTTCACGGGTGCCTCACGCGGTGTACGTGTCGGTGTACGTGTCCGCCACGGACAGTGCCGTGTCCAGTGCCGCCAGCCCCTCCTTCAGTTCGGCCTCGCTCACGTTGCACGGCGGCACCACATGGGTGCGGTTCATGTTGACGAAGGGCCACAGCCCGTGCGCCTTCGCGGTGGCGGCGAACGCGGCCATCGGGGCGTTGGCCTGCCCGGTCGCGTTGTACGGCACCAGCGGCTCGCGCGTCTGGCGGTTCCGTACCAGCTCCAGCGCCCAGAACATGCCGGTGCCGCGCACCTCGCCCACGCTCGGGTGCCGCGCGGCCAGCTCCCGCAGCGCGGGCCCGACCAGGTCGGCGCCGAGCCGGGCCGCGTGCTCGACGATGCCCTCTTCCTCCATCACGTTGATGGTGGCGACGGCGGCGGCGCAGGCCAGCGGGTGCCCGGAGTAGGTCAGGCCGCCCGGGTAGGGCCGCTCGGCGAAGGTCGCGGCGATCTCGGCGGAGATCGCCACCCCGCCGAGCGGCACGTATCCGCTGTTCACGCCCTTGGCGAAGGTCAGCAGGTCCGGTACGACGCCGAACAGGTCGGCCGCGAACCAGGTACCGGTGCGCCCGAACCCGGCCATCACCTCGTCCAGCACGAAGACGATCCCGTACTTGTCGCAGATCTCCCGCACCCCGGCCAGGTAACCGGCGGGCGGCACCATGATCCCGGCCGTGCCCGGGATGGTCTCCAGGACGATCGCGGCGACGGTGGCCGGTCCCTCGAAGACGATCGTCGTCTCCAGGTGCTCCAGCGCCCGCGCGCACTCCTGCTCGGCCGTCTCGGCGTAGAAGCGCGAGCGGTAGAGGAACGGCGCCCAGAAGTGCACCACCCCCGCCGTGCCGGTGTCGGACGCCCAGCGCCGCGGGTCCCCGGTGACGTTGATCGCCTGCTGGGTGCCGCCGTGGTACGAGCGGTACGCGGCGAGCACCTTCGGCCGCCCCGTGTGCAGCCGGGCCATCCGCACCGCGTGCTCGACGGCGTCCGCGCCGGCGTTGGTGAAGAAGATCTTGTCGAGGTCGCCGGGGGTCCGCTCGGCGATCAGCCGTGCCGCCTCCGAGCGGGCCTCGACGGCGAAGGCGGGCGCGAACGTCGTCAGCCGCGCCGCCTGCTCCTGGATCGCGGCGACGACCTTCGGGTGCTGGTAGCCGATGTTGGTGAAGACGAGGCCGCTGGTGAAGTCGAGGTAGCGGTTGCCGTCGTAGTCCCAGAAGTACGACCCCTGCGCGCCGGCGACGGCGAGCGGGTCGATGAGGTCCTGCGCGGACCAGGAGTGGAAGACGTGCGCGCGGTCGGCGGCCTTGACGGCGGCGCCGGTCCGGGGGTCGGGCCGGTCGTTCTGAGGGATCATGCGGCCGAGGGTAGGCGGCGGGCGGACGGGGACGGTATCGGCGTCGTGTCTGCGCGCCGGGCCGTTCCACGACAGGCTGTCGACCACCGTACGTCCCCACCGGTGCACCAGCTGTTACGGAACCGTCGACACCGTGCGACCGTTCCCCTCTCAACCCCGCACTATCCTCGGCCTGTTGCTCACACTCAGGGAAACTCGGGGGCGCGACGATGGAGAAGCTCGCGGCGGGTGATCCGCACCGGGTCGGCGACCACCGGCTGCTGGCCCGGCTGGGCGCGGGCGGCATGGGCCGGGTGTACCTCGCCCGGTCGGACCGGGGCCGGACGGTCGCGGTGAAGCTGGTGCGCGCGGAACTGGCCCGGCAGGACGAGTTCCGGGAGCGGTTCCGGCAGGAGGTCGCGGCGGCCCGGCGGGTCGGCGGGTACTGGACGGCACCGGTCCTGGACGCGGACACGGAGGCCGCCGTGCCCTGGGTCGCCACCGGGTACGTCGCCGGGCCCAGCCTCCAGCAGGTGATCGGGCACGATCACGGGGCGCTGCCCGAGCGGTCGGTCCGCATCCTCGGCGCCGGGCTCGCCCACGCGCTCCAGGACATCCACGCCGCCGGGATCGTGCACCGCGACCTCAAACCGTCCAACGTGCTGATCACCATCGACGGCCCCCGTGTCATCGACTTCGGGATCGCCCGCGCGCTGGAGACCCGGACCGCGGCGGGCCTCACCCACACCGGGGCGCTGGTCGGCTCGCCCGGCTTCATGGCACCCGAGCAGGTCCGCGGGGAGCCGCTCACGCCGGCCTGCGACGTCTTCTGCCTCGGCTCGGTCCTGGCCTACGCGGCCACCGGCACGCTGCCGTTCGGCACCGCCGACAGCGGGGTGCACGCCCTGATGTTCCGCATCGCCCAGGAGGAACCGGACCTGACCGGGGTGCCGGAGGGGATCGCCGACCTGGTCGGCGCGTGTCTGCGCAAGGACCCGGCGGCCCGGCCCGCGCTGGGCACGGTCCTGGCCCGCACGGGCGCGCAGGACATCGTCGCGGACGGCCGCTCCCGTGATCCGTGGCTGCCGGGAGCGCTGGTGGCCCAGTTGGGGCGGCATGCGGTGCGGTTGCTGGACGCGGAGGATCCGGTGGGGGAGGCGGGGGCGCCGGTGCGGGGGCAGTCCGGGGCGGGGGTGCCGGTGTCGGGGCCGTCCGTGTCGGGGGCGTCCGGGGCGGGGGTGCCGGTGTCGGGGCCGTCCGTGTCGGGGGCGCCGACCGGTGGCGGTGTTCCGGTGGATCACCTTCCGACGGTGGTCGCGGGGGAGGGGCCGCCTGTGCCGCCGCCCGCGCCTGTGCCGCCGCCCGCGCCAGCAGCCGCGCCCGCGCCCGCGTCGTCGATCACTGGCAGCGTGCCCGCGCCCGCACCCGCGCCCGCGGCCTCGCCCTCGCGCGTGGCTGCGTACGACCAGCCGCAGCCGCAGCCGCAGCCGCAGCCCCAGCCGTATCCGTACCCCCAGTCACCGCAGTCGCCGTTCCGGCGGGGGCCTTCCACCGTGCTGTTGGTGGTGATCGCCCTGGTCGTCGCGCTGGCCGCTGGGGGCTCGGTGTACGCGCTGATGAACGGCGACGGTGACGGGACCCGGGCCCACGACGGCGCCCCCGCCCCGACACCGACCGTGGACGTGTCCGATACGTCCGAGGCCACCGATCCGGCCACCACCGACGACCGGCCGACCACCCCCGCGGCGGACGACGGCGCGGTCCCGGCCGGCTATCTGGGCACCTGGACCACCACCATCGACAACGCCACCGGCACCCACCAGCGGCGGCTGACCATCGAGCAGGGCGAGGTGGGCGACACGGTGCTGTCCCTGGTCGCCGACGGTGACGGGTACCACTGCGTGTTCCGGGCCGAACTGGCGGTCGACCCCGGTGGTGACGGGCCGGTGCGGTTCGGGCCGTCCGAGGTGACGGTCGGGGAGCCGAGCGAGTCCTGCACCCCGGGTTCGTCCTCCGAGGCCACCCTGCTGCCCGATGGCAGCCTGGAGCGCGTCCTCACCAGCGACGGGAAGAAGCTCACCTTCTCCCGCGAGTGAGCAATCACGACCCCTCTGCTCACACCCCGCTCGAATGAGCGGTTGGTGAACAGCGGGCGAACTGTTGCTCACGCGCGTGAACTTCGTACGACGGGGACGGTGGAAGGCGCTCGCACAGCCATACGGTGACCGGACGACAGATCCGGATGACACTCATCGGCGGGGGCCCAGGGTGCAGTGGCTGAGCGCGGAGAACCTGATCGCCGTGGCCACGGCGGTCCTCGGCATCGTCGCCTCGGGTGTCATGCTCTGGTTCGAACGCCGGGTGCCGCGCCGCAAACGGGTCGGCTACCGCGTCCAGATGGACAACCCGATCGGTGACGACGCCCGCTCCGGCCGCCTCAACCGCCGCCTCGGTCTGTTCGACGAGACCCCGGGCATGACGGACGCCACCCTGGTCCTGCTGCGCGTGGAGAACGACGGCTCCCAGAGCATCGACCGCGACGACTACACGGGCCCCGAACTGCACGGCCTGACCGCGGTCTTCACCGACCGCACGATCCGCGGCGTCTCGGTGACCCAGCCGTCGGCCACCGGCCATCTGATGGACCACTTCACCGCCGCCCGCGGCTTCGGCTACGAGGGCAACACCCTGCGCGTGCCCCGCGTCCCGCTCAACCGCGGCGACCACTTCAAGCTGCTGGTCCTGCTCTCCGGCGGCGACGTGGGCCGGGAGATCCGGCTGACCGGCGGCCTGCGGGACGGCGAGGTCCACCCCAACCGCAGCGCGACCCCGGACGACACCCCGCCGCTGTTCGGCCGCGCCGCCCGGCTGATCACCATCATGCTCACGGTGTGCGTGGTCACGCTGGCCGCGATCGTCGTCGCCCAGGACGACACCCGCCCCCCGATCGGCTGCGCGGGCGGCCGGCTGACCCTCATCGGCTCCACGGCCTTCGCCCCCGTCCTGCGGGAGGCGGCCGAGAAGTACGAACGGGACTGCGCGGACGACGAGCCCGAGATCAGGGTGGACCCGCACGGCTCCACCTCGGGCGTACGGGAGCTGGCGGCGGCCGGCGAGCAGACGAAGAACGGCTCCCCGCCGCTGGTGGCCCTCTCCGACGGCCCCAAGCCGAGCGGCCTGCCCGACCTGCGGGAGAGCCGGGTGGCGGTGTCGGTCTTCGCCCTGGTCGTCAACGACGACGTACGGCTGCCCGCGGACAACCTCTCCACCGCCGACGTACGCCGCCTGTACAGCGGCGAGATCACCAACTGGGCGGAGGTCGGCGGCCCCGACCTGGCGGTCCGGCTGGTCAGCCGGGACGCCGACTCCGGCACCAGACAGGTCCTCCAGCGCCGGGTGCTGGGCCGCGGGGAGGTCGCCAACAGCTCACTGGACTGCGTCCACAAGGACGACCCGTCGATCGGCTTCGTCCGCTGCGAACTCGACTCCACCGACCAGGTGCTGTCGACCGTCGCCGAACTGAGCGGCGCGATCGGTTACAGCGAGCTGAACCTGGCCGCCCGCGTGGACGGCGTACGGCTGCTGCGGCTCGACGGCGACCCGCCGTCCGTCGACGCCATCGAGCACGGTACGAACGACTACCCGTACCGCGAGATCGAGTACGCCTACACCTACGGCCGCCCCCCGGCCGACTCCCTGGCCTCCAGCTTCCTGACCTACCTGACCAGAGGCAACGGCCAGGACATCACCCGCACCCACGGCCACGTCCCCTGCTACACCCCGGAGGGCCTCACCCTCTGCGCCGAGTGACCGGGGAGGGGGTCTGCTGGAAATGGATGACAGTTCGCCCTGAAGTGTCATCCATTTCCAGCAGACCCACCTTGCCCCCGGGCCCGGGGTCACCGAGTCTCGGGCGGCCGCTGCCGGGGCATGTTCGGCCGAGCGCTGCCCGACGGCACTCCGAACCGCGCCTGCGCCACCGCCCCCTCCAGCCCCCGCCCCCCGGCGCCCCCGCCCACCTGGATGCCCAGCGGCGCGGAGCCCGTCCGGAACTCCACCATCCAGTCCGCCGTCTCCGCCCGCACCAGCTCCGTCAGGTCCTCGGAGAACCTCCGCAGCACCAGCAGACACCGCTCCGCCGCCTCCCCCGCCGTGCCCTCCGCGGGCCCCAGCACCTCCCGCACGCTCTCCGCCGCCCAGTCGAACTGGAGCACCTGGAGCCGCCGCTGCACCGCCTGCGCCGTGGCCACGTCCCGCATCCAGCCGGACGTCATCCCGAAGTACCGGTCGCCGGCCACGCACGCCACCCCGAGCAGCAGCGCCAGATACCCCCAGGCCGCCACCCCGCCCACCACCCCCGTCAGGTCCAGCAGCGGCAGCGCCGCCCCCGCGACCGCCCCCGCCGCCGCCCCGCCGCGCAGCACCCGCGCGCCCCGCCGCTTCCACGCCCGGTCCGCGAGGTACCACGCCGCCGTCTCCAGCGCCCCCCGCTCCACCCACCGGTACAGCTCGTCCAGCCGCTCGGCCGGCAGCCCCCAGTCGCCGAGCGGAAAGGCCCGCCCCGTCAGGTCACCCGGCTCATCCCTCTGACCCACCCGGCACTCCCCACTGATCAAGCGATCACGACACGTGACGACCGGACCCCTTCCTACCCCCGGAAGGGTGGCGAAAGCCCTGGTATCACCACTTTTCCGCCCGGAAGAGGTCACTGATCAGGCCCCGGAATCGCCGCCTCTCACTCGAAAGAGTGCTGGGGCGAGGGCCGCCCGGACCACGTAGGCTCGTGCCGAACGGAAAAACTCAGCGCGAACGCGGCGACAGGAGCTGATCGTGATCCCCGGTGGTGGCCAGCCCAACATGCAGCAGCTGCTCCAGCAGGCCCAGAAGATGCAGCAGGATCTGGCGCGGGCCCAGGAGGAACTGGCGCGGACGGAGGTCGACGGCCAGGCCGGCGGCGGCCTGGTGAAGGCCACCGTCACCGGCTCGGGCGAGCTGCGCGGCCTCGTGATCGACCCCAAGGCGGTGGACCCCGAGGACACCGAGACCCTCGCCGACCTGGTCGTCGCCGCCGTCCAGGCGGCCAACGAGAACGCCCAGACCCTCCAGCAGCAGAAGCTCGGCCCGCTGGCCCAGGGCCTCGGCGGCGGCGGCGGCATCCCGGGCCTGCCTTTCTGACCTTTCTAAGAAGGCCCCCGGCCCTTTACCGTACGCACTGAAGGAACCCCAGGAAGGACGGCAGTCCGTTGTACGAAGGCGTGGTCCAGGACCTCATCGACGAACTGGGGCGGCTGCCCGGCGTCGGTCCCAAGGGCGCGCAGCGGATCGCCTTCCACATCCTCCAGACGGAACCGACCGACGTACGGCGTCTGGCGCACGCGCTGATGGAGGTCAAGGCGAAGGTCCGGTTCTGCGTGACCTGCGGGAACATCGCGCAGGAGGAGCAGTGCAACATCTGCCGCGACACCCGCCGCGACCCGGCCGTCATCTGCGTGGTGGAGGAACCGAAGGACGTCGTGGCCATCGAGCGCACCCGTGAGTTCCGCGGCCGCTACCACGTCCTCGGCGGCGCGATCAGCCCGATCGACGGCGTCGGCCCCGACGACCTGCGCATCCGCGAGCTGCTGGCCCGCCTCGCGGACGGCACGGTCACGGAGCTGATCCTGGCCACGGACCCGAATCTGGAGGGCGAGGCGACAGCGACGTACCTCGCCCGCATGATCAAGCCCATGGGCCTCAAGGTCACCCGCCTGGCCAGCGGCCTCCCGGTGGGCGGCGACCTGGAATACGCGGACGAGGTGACCCTCGGCCGCGCCTTCGAGGGGAGACGACTCCTAGATGTCTGACGCCACGCTGCACGCGACGAACCAGAACCCGGACGACTTCGCGGTCCAGATCGCCGACCAGGTGGAAAGTTTCCTGGTCGCCGTCACGGAGGTGGCCAAGGGCGACGAACCGGCCTCGGCGGTCCCCTTCCTCCTCCTGGAGGTCTCCCAGCTGCTGCTGGCCGGCGGCCGCCTCGGCGCCCACGAGGACATCGTCCCGGACGACCGCTACGAGCCCGACCCGGGTCCCGAGCTGGACGTGGACGACCTCCGCGAGAACCTGGCCCGCCTCCTCGAACCCATCGACGTCTACTCCGAGGTCTTCGACCCGTACGAGCCCCGCAAGGCCCCCGTCCCGGCCCGGATCTCGGACGATCTGACCGACGTCATCACCGACCTGCGCCACGGCATGGTCCACTACCGGGCCGGCCGCACCACGGAGGCCCTGTGGTGGTGGCAGTTCTCCTACTTCTCCAACTGGGGCTCCACCGCGTCGGCGGCCCTGCGCGCCCTCCAGTCGGTGGTCGCCCACGTCCGCCTCAACCAGCCGCTGGCCGCCCTCGACGGCCTGGACACCGACGAGGACCTCGGCGACGAGACCCTGGAGGCGGAGGCCGGCCAGGTCATGGTGGAGGAGATCGCGGGCCCACTGGGCCTGCGCCCGGTCAAGTAACTCAAACAACCCCGCACACCCCCTTCACCACAGTCGTCACCCCGCCCGCCAGCGCCAGCCCGAGCACCAACCCCCGAGCCCGCCGCTCCGACAGCCGCCCGGACAACGCCCGCCCGATCACCATCCCCACGACCAGGGCACCCGCGACCCACGCCCACTGCGCGCCGCCGAGCCCCGGTGTGCCGTGGGCCGCGACGGAGAAGACGTTGACGACGACGCCGTAGAAGAAGGCGTTCGGTATGAACTCCCGC
Source organism: Streptomyces sp. JW3 (assembly GCF_052216785.1). Lineage (NCBI taxonomy): Bacteria > Bacillati > Actinomycetota > Actinomycetes > Kitasatosporales > Streptomycetaceae > Streptomyces > Streptomyces sp. JW3. The sequence goes on from NZ_JBQOUX010000002.1 coordinate 126,891, forward strand.
GCCGTCCACCCCGCGTTGACCGCGTAGAGCGACATCGGCGGCCCGCCCACCCCCGCCGCCGAGTTCATGATCCCGCCTATCGCCCCCGCCGCGACCGCGCCCTTCGTCCCCCGCAGGGCGTGCACCCGGGCCCCACCCATGACCAGCAGCACGGCGACCGTCACCAGCGCGCCCATGACGACCATCAGGGCCGGCTCGGGAAGGTGCCCGGTCAGCCACGCCCCCACCGGCACGGTGCACGCCGCCGCGACACACAACGGCACCATCGCCCCCACCCGCACCCGCCGCCACCCCTCCGCCAGCCCGATCAGGCAAATCACCCCGGACGCGCAGTTGGCGAGCACCACCCCCTCGGCGGGCCCCAGCAACAACACCAGGGCCGGCACGGCGACCAGGGCGAACCCCATCCCGGTCAGCCACTGCACCGACGCCCCGAGCAGCACGGTCCCGGCCAGCAGTACGTCATCCATCAGCATCAGCCGATCATCCCAGCGCCGCCCGCAACCGCACCGGGCACACGTACGGGGCGGTCGCCGTGGGCCCGCTGTACCACCGCAGCGGCCAGGTGTTCCCCGCGAGCGCCGGAACGCCGATGTACGTGACGGTCCCGGTCGCCCGCCCCAGCAACTGCACCCCGAGCGGCCAGTCCCACCCCCCGAGCGCCCCCGGCGCCAACAGGAAGTACACCCACCGCCCCCCACTCGCCTCGCACACGATCGGCCCCGCGTCCTCACCGGTGACATCGATCAGCCAGTCGGCGACCAACTCCCCCCGGATGCCGTCGATCCGCACGGCATCGAAGTGCACCCCGGCGACGTGGAGTCGGAGGCCGGTGAGGGGGACCCAGTTGGGACGGGGGTGAATTGCGTTCGTCATGACCCCAGGTTGGCCATCACCTGCCTACGCTCGGTAGTGACGCGAGGGTTACACACCGTGGTGTACCGATCGGAGGTGCGTGCTGTGTCCCAGCCGCCTGTCATGTGGCGCTTCACCGGCAACCAGCTGAAGCGCTGGCGCACGAGAGCGAACATCAGCCGAGTCCAGCTGGCCGCCGCCACCAACTACTCCCCGGACACCATCAAGTCCATGGAACAGGGAGTCCGCATGCCGACGGCCCGAGTCCTGGACGTGGCCGACGAGTTGTGCGACGCGGGGCAGTTGCTGAGCGCGGCCAAGGAGTACCTGAGCAAGGAGAAGTTCCCGGCGCGGGCACAGGAGTACATGGAGCGGGAGAGCCAGGCGATCAGTATCTGGTGGTACGAGGTAGCGCTCATTCCCGGGCTGTTGCAGACGGCCGCGTACGCACGGAAGCTGATCAGCGACCGTCTGCCGCCGCAGGACGACGAGACGGTGGAGGAGCGGGTGGCGGTCCGGCTGGAGCGACAGGCCATCCTCACCGGGCGAAAGCCGCCGGTGGCGTTGTCCTTCGTCCTGTACGAGGCGGCGTTGCGGAGCCCGCTGGTCGACCAGGAGCAACTGGAGCGGCTGTTGGAGGCGGCGCGTCTGCGGAACGTCGTGATCCAGGTGTTGCCGTTCGACCGGGCGTTCAGCAACGCGCTGGAGGGCCCCATGGTGCTCATCGAGACGCGCGACCATGAGCGTTACGCCTTCGCTGAAGGGGCGTTCGCCAGCGAACTATCGGCCGATCCAGGGGTTGTCGGCCGTGCCACCGAGGCGCTTAGCATGATCCGTACGCGGGCCCTCGACCCCGATGAGTCGGTCCGTTTCATCGAGCGGATGGTGAAGAGCCGTGAGTGACCAGATGAAGTGGGTCAAGTCGAGCTACAGCGACGGTGAAGGTGGCGCCTGCGTGGAGGTCGCCCGTTCGACCGCCGTCCACATCCGCGACTCCAAGAACCGCCCCGGCCCCGAACTCCGCGTTACGGCATCCTCCTGGTCGGCGTTCATCGCCGCAGTTCAGCCCGGGGCTTGAGCCTCGGGCTTCGAGCCCTTCCCATGGGTTCCTGGTCTGGTTTGAGATACCCAACCAACCAAGTCTGTACGTCAATTAGGGCGACGTAGCTCGTAAGAGTGACGTTCCGTGGTCAGCTTGCGCCGGTGCGTGACAGCGCTCTAGGTTCACGGCATCTGACCAGCAATGAGTCGGCCCCGCGGTGCGCCAACACCAAACGGGGCCTGACCGACGGAACGAAACGCGAGTTCGCCCGTGGCTTACGCCAACCCTATTCCTGTCCTGCCCTCCCCGTCCCACCCGATGGCCAATCCGGGTTACGGGAAACGCCCCGCCGGTGACGAAGCCCCGCACGCCGACCCGGACTTCGCACACTTGCGCCCCCGGGACCGAGAGCTCGCCGTCTTCATCGACCACCTCGACGACGGCCACGCGATGGGCTACAAGGCAATCGCCGCCGTACACCCCCGCTACGGCCAGCAGGCCGTCCGTACGTCGCTGCGCGGTCTGGACGAGGCCGGACACCTGCGGCACATCCGGGAGCACCTCACCGTCGAGGACGGCTCCATGCGCTGGGTGACGCGCACGTACTGGTCGCGGACGCGCAGGCCGGACGAGTGGTGGGAGACGTTCGCCAGGGAGCGCAAGGGCCGGATCGTCACCGAGGACTACGCGAGGGGCCTGGCCAGGACGGACGAGCCGGAGCCGGAGCCAGAACCCGCAGCCCCCGAGCCCGAACCCGAGGCTCAGGAAAGCGTCGCCTACCTCACGCTCACCGAACTCCGCGACACGGACCCCCGTATGCCCTTGTCCGAGGGCGACTGCAAGTCCCTGGAGTCGCTGGCCGCCGAGTGGCTGGCGCGCGGCTCCACCCCGGGACAGATCACCCGGGCCCTGACCGAAGGACTCCCGCCGGCCGTGAGCAACCCCGGCGGGTTCGCACGTAAACGACTGGAGAACAAGATGCCCCCGAGCAAGGCCAGGATCCGCCAGAAGCCGGCCCCGCGCAGGGCCCGCGTCACGCGTGTCGTGATGGCCTGCGTCACCTGCGACGCGGACGAGCGGACGGTGAGGATCGACGGCGGCATGTGCCCGGACTGCCGCGCCGAGTACGAGGCCGACCTCGCGGCCGAGGCGGCCGGGACGCTGGACGCCGGATACGTCCCGGACACCTTCCTCGCCGACCCGACCGCCGTGTACGAGATCGTCGACGTCCCCCTCCGCGCGGCCGAGGTACGGGCCGGCATCCGCCCCCGCTCGGAAAGGACGCGATGAGCGTGCCGCGGCCCCAACTGTGCGTCGAGGACTTCGAGGAACTGGCCCGCCGCGCACCGGAGACGGTCTGGCTGGAGTACCTCGACGGCCGACTCGCTGTGCGGCGAGGGCCGGACGGCAACCGCAGCGAGGCTCTCGCCTGGCTCCAGAGACAATGGGCCGAGGCGGGCGGCACCTGGCTCTACCCGTACCGCGGGCTGTGCGCGGGTCGGTGCGGCGGCAGGCCGGATGAGGCCGGACGGCGTGCTCGCGCCCGCAGGCGACTTCCGGGGGCACGGCGACTGGTCCGCCGGCGTCGGCGTACTCATGACGGTGGAGATCACCTCGTACGACGAGGAGGCGGATCGACTCATCCGCGAGGTGAGGCCGGACGCCTACGCCGCGGTGGGTATCCCGGTCCACTTGGTCATCGACCGTGCCGACCGCTCGACGACCGTGCTCAGCCAGCCGGAGGGCGGCCGCCACCGAAGGGGAGAACGGCTCCCCTTCGGAGCGACGGTCCGCATCCCAGGCCCCGTCGACATCACCCTCGAAACCGAGCCCCTCAACGACCTCTTGTGAACCTGTGACACACGGCACGTTCCGAGTGCCCGAGGAAAACCCTGGGCATGAGCCTGCCTGGACGACCGGGCGGGCCGTAGGTCTCACCATGCGATATCGCAGGGGGGAAATTCGGACGCTCGTTAGACTGAGCCGACCGCAGTACATACACGTACGTGCGGAAAGAGACGGATTGAGCGAGGAGCGCACGTGGGCCTTGTCGTGCAGAAGTACGGAGGCTCCTCCGTAGCCGATGCCGAGGGCATCAAGCGCGTCGCCAAGCGGATCGTGGAAGCGAAGAAGAACGGCAACCAGGTGGTCGCCGTCGTTTCCGCGATGGGCGACACGACGGACGAGCTGATCGATCTCGCCGAGCAGGTTTCCCCGATGCCTGCCGGGCGTGAGCTCGACATGCTGCTGACCGCCGGAGAGCGGATCTCCATGGCCCTGCTGGCGATGGCGATCAAGAACCTGGGCCACGAGGCCCAGTCGTTCACCGGCAGCCAGGCAGGAGTCATCACCGACTCGGTCCACAACAAAGCCCGGATCATCGACGTCACGCCGGGCCGCATCAAGACCTCGGTGGACAAGGGCAACATCGCCATCGTGGCCGGCTTCCAGGGCGTCAGCCAGGACAGCAAGGACATCACCACGCTGGGCCGGGGCGGCTCCGACACCACGGCCGTGGCGCTGGCGGCCGCGCTGGACGCCGACGTGTGCGAGATCTACACCGACGTCGACGGCGTGTTCACCGCCGACCCGCGCGTGGTGACCAAGGCGAAGAAGATCGACTGGATCTCCTTCGAGGACATGCTGGAACTGGCCGCCAACGGTTCGAAGGTGCTGCTCCACCGGTGCGTGGAGTACGCCAGGCGGTACGACATCCCGATCCACGTCCGGTCCAGCTTCAGCGGACTCCAGGGCACCTGGGTGAGCAGTGAGCCGCCCGTTCGCAAGACGCAGCAGCAAGGGGAGCAGCAGGTGGAGCAGGCCATGATCTCCGGTGTCGCGCACGACACCTCCGAGGCCAAGATCACGGTCGTCGGCGTGCCCGACAAGCCGGGCGAGGCGGCCACGATCTTCCGCACGATCGCCGACGCCGAGATCAACATCGACATGATCGTGCAGAACGTGTCCGCCGCCTCCACGGGCCTGACGGACATCTCCTTCACCCTCCCCAAGAGCGAGGGCCGCAAGGCCATCGACGCCCTGGAGAAGAACCGCTCCGGCATCGGCTTCGAGTCGCTGCGCTACGACGACCAGATCGGCAAGATCTCGCTGGTCGGCGCCGGGATGAAGACCAACCCCGGGGTCACCGCCGACTTCTTCAAGGCGCTCAGCGACGCGGGCGTGAACATCGAGCTGATCTCGACCTCCGAGATCCGCATCTCGGTCGTCACCCGCAAGGACGACGTCAACGAGGCCGTGCGCGCCGTGCACACCGCCTTCGGCCTGGACTCCGAGAGCGACGAGGCCGTGGTCTACGGAGGCACCGGCCGCTGATGGCCGAAAGTGAACGGTCCCCGCGGGCCGGGCGGCCGACGCTCGCCGTCGTCGGCGCGACCGGCGCCGTGGGGTCCGTCATGCTCCGGATCCTGTCCGAGCACGCGGACATCTGGGGCGAGATCCGCCTGATCGCCTCCCCGCGCTCGGCCGGCCGCAAGCTGGCCGTGCGCGGCGAGGAGGTCGAGGTCGTCGCGCTCACCGAGGACGCCTTCGACGGCGTCGACGTCGCCATGTTCGACGTGCCCGACGAGGTCGCGGCCCAGTGGGCGCCGGTCGCCGCCGCCAGGGGCGTGGTCGTGGTCGACAACTCCGGCGCCTTCCGGATGGACCCGGACGTGCCGCTGGTCGTGCCCGAGGTCAACCCGCACGCGGTGCGGATGCGCCCGCGCGGCATCGTCGCGAACCCCAACTGCACCACGCTCTCCATGATCGTGGCGCTGGGCGCGCTGCACGCCGAGTTCGGCCTGCGCGAGCTGGTGGTCTCCTCGTACCAGGCGGTGAGCGGGGCCGGGCGGGACGGGGTGGAGACGCTGCGCCGCCAGCTCTCCCTGGTGGCCGGTACGGAACTCGGGACCAACCCCGGTGACCTGCGGCGGGCGGTCGGCGACGACACCGGTCCGTTCCCCGAGCCGGTCGCGCTGAACGTCGTACCGTGGGCCGGGTCGGTGCGGGAGGACGGCTGGTCCTCGGAGGAGATGAAGGTGCGGGACGAGTCCCGCAAGATTCTCGGGCTGCCGCGGCTCCCGGTCGCGGTGACCTGCGTACGGGTCCCCGTGGTCACCACCCACTCGCTGACCGTGCACGCCCGCTTCGAGGGCGAGGTCACCGTCGGCCGGGCCCGCGAGATCCTGGCCACCGCACCCGGTGTGGTCCTCTTCGACAATCCCGCCGCCGGCGAGTTCCCCACTCCCGCGGACGCGGTCGGCACCGATCCCACCTGGGTGGGCCGGGTGCGGCGGGCGCTGGACGACCCCACGGCGCTCGAACTCTTCGTGTGCGGAGACAATCTGCGCAAGGGCGCGGCGCTGAACACCGCGCAGATCGCGGAGTTGGTCGCGGTCGAGCTCGTGTGAGGCGCCCGGCGGGGGGCGGAAAAATCACCGGTCGTTTCACGTGAAACATTTGTAGGATCCGTGTAAGCGGTGTGATCCGGTCGTTGGTCCGGATCTATTGATCAATGACCGGGTGCCGTCAGAAGATTTTCCTCCCCGCCCTTCGCAACCACGCGGAAGGCGGGGAGCGTCTTTGCGGTCACCTCATTTCGGGGCCCGGGGGGCGCCGAGGCGCGGACGTGGGGACGTTCGCGCCCTAGGGGACATAGGGGAAGTGCGGGACGCATGACGGCGATTGAGGCACCATCGGGGGCGCTGCCGGACGCGAGAGCGAACGAGGCGAGCGGGGCGAGCTGGGCGAGCAGGGCGAGCGGAACCAGCGGGACGGGTGGGGCGAACAAAGCGCTCGGCGCGTACAACCCTCAGGGGGCGACGCGTGTCCAACTGGCGTGGCAGAGGTACTCGACTTGTCCCCCAAGCTCTTCGAGCAGGGGGTACCCCCGGCGGCGATACACGGCACGGCCCTACGGCCGCCCCGTCGGCTCGCGCGTCCTCGCGCGGCCGGTGGCATGCCGGTGATCGCGCCCATGCCCGCAGCCCAGCCCGCACCCCTGCCGACGCAGCGGGACGGCGCCGAGGACGTGGCGGCGGCGGGGACCACCGTCGACCACCTCACCGAGACGTACCGCACGCACTACCGGTCGCTGCTCGGCCTGGCCGCGCTGCTGCTCGACGACACCGCCTCCTGCGAGGACGTCGTGCAGGAGGCGTTCATCCGGGTGCACTCCGCGCGCAAGCGGGTCCGTGACCCGCAGAAGACGCTGGCGTATCTGCGGCAGACGGTGGTGAACCTGTCCCGGTCTGCGCTGCGCCGCCGGATCATCGGTCTGAAGCTGCTGTCGAAACCGATGCCCGACATGGCGAGCGCGGAAGAGGGCGCCTACGACCAGCTGGAGCGCGACTCCCTGATCAAGGCGATGAAGAATCTCCAGCGCCGCCAGCGCGAGGTCCTGGTGCTCAGGTACTTCGCCGACATGACCGAGGCGCAGGTGGCCGAGACGCTCGGCATATCGCTGGGCTCGGTCAAGGCGTACGGTTCACGCGGCATCGCCGCGCTCAGGCTGGCCATGGAGGCGCCGGCATGAGTGACGGCACCGGTGCGTCGCACGGACCGGACGGACAAGAGCGGAAGCAATCGCACGCTGGGAACGGAACTGTGAACCACGGCCCCGACGGACTCGATGAGGGTCAGGAGAGCCAGGAGAGCCAGGAAAGTCAGGGGAGCGCGCCCGACGACGACGCCGGGGACGGGCTCGCGCCGGACGAGGCGGCGCTGCGCCGGCTGCTGCACCAGGCCGTTCAGGAGGTGGAGCCCCGCGACGGCGCCCTGGAGCACCTGCGCCGCGCGGTCCCCGCCCGGCGGGCCCGCAAGCGCCAGGCCGCGGTCGGCATGGCCGCCGCCGCGCTCTTCATCGGCACCGCCATCCCCGCGCTGGTGCACGTCTCCAACTCGACCGGCCCGGGGGCCGACCCGTCCGTGGCCGGCAACGCCTCCCAGGCCCAGGGCGGCGCCGGCCAGGGCAAGAACCCGGCCGGCGGACAGAGCGCCACGGTCGGCGCCGCCGAGCAGGGCAAGGGCAAGGGGGAGGCCGGCCGCGAGGAGAAGGAGAAGGACAAGGAGACCGCGGCCGGCGGCGGATCGGCCACCGGCGCCGACCCGTCCACCAGCAGCGGCACCGGTACGGCGGTCTGCGCGGCGGACCAACTCGGCAGCGCGGTCGGCTCCAGCGCCGCACCCGACTCGACCGGCGTGGTCTACGGCTCCTTCCGGGTCAGCAACGTCTCCTCGGCCGGCTGCACCGTCGGTGGCCCGGGCTCGGTCGCCGTGAGCGCGCTGGGCGCGGCGGACGCCACCAGGATCGGTACCGCGCGGCACGTCGCCGGGGACCCGGCGACCGGACTGCCGGACCCCTCGCTGGAGGCCGGGCAGCTGCTGCTGGAGCCGGGCGGGGCGTACGAGGTGCGGTTCGCCTGGGTGCCCTCGGCGACCTGTCCCACCACCGGCGGCGGGGACACCGGCGGCACCGGCGACCCCTCACCGGACCCGTCGCCCACCGAGACCGGCACCGGCGGCACGGACACCGCGAGCACCACCACCGGCACCACGGCCCAGCTGATCGTCGCGGACGCCCCGGCGGACGGAAGCGTGGCCGTGACCTACACGGCGCAGACGGGTTCGGGCACGGCGACGGCCACGGTGTCCAACGCCTGCGCCGGGACCGTGTACTGGACGGGTGTGCTGGCGGGGTCTTAGAGGGGGCTCAGCGGCTGCTTACGGGCAGCTCGTGGTCATGCTCGTCGTCGGGTTCCGGCCCGTCCGACGGGGTCAGCCCCAGTTCGGCGTCGCGGGCCAGCTCCGCCTCGCGGCGCAGCAGCCGGAACCACATGAAGACCACGAAGCCGACGAACGCGAACCACTCGGCGGTGTAGCCGAGGTTCTGGAACGCCTTCAGGTCCAGGCCGGAGTCCTGTGTCTCGCTGAGCGGCACGGCCCGCATCCCCGAGTCGCCCTGGTTGAGGGTGACGTACGCGTCGTACACGTCGTACGGCACCAGGTTCACCAGCGAGGCCGCGCTGATCACGGCGGTCTGGCCGGCCGGGAGGCCGCCGCGGGCGCTCACCCCGTTGTCGCCCGGTGTCTCGGACGCCTGGAGCGCGCCGGTGACGGTGACCTCGCCGGTGGGCGGGGCCGGGGCCTTCGCCGGATCCGCGTCGCCGGGCAGCCAGCCGCGCACCACGGGCAGCGCCTCGCCGGAGTCGGTGCGCAGCAGCGTCAGGACGTAGTAGCCGGCGCGGTCGTCCAGCGCGCGGTCGGGAACGAGGAGCTGATCGGCGTACCGGCCGGTGACGGTCGTCTGGTGGTTGACGGTCGCCTTGTCCACCGGCAGCAGGTCCGCCAGTGGCCGGGCGGCCTGGGTCCTGGCCGACTCGGCCAGCTTGTCGGCGGTGTGGTGGTCGTCCACCCGGTCCTCGAACCGGCTCAGCTGCCAGGAGCCCATGAAGACGCAGAAGGGGATCGCGAGCACGACGAAGACGTTGATCCCCCACCAGCGGGGCGTCAGCAGAAACCGGTACACGCCCTCAACCGTACGGCTTCGGGTGCGCGGGCCCGGTCGCGGGGTGGCGGAGCGGCGGGGCGCGGGCCGGGAGTTATCCACAGGGTGGGGGCCGGATCTGCGCGGGAGCGGCGGGGCGGGGCAGTATGGGGCCATGACTGAGAGCAACGGGTCCATGCCCGACTGGGAGAAGCGGTTCCGGGCGCCGAGGGTGTCCCTGCCGGACTGGGCGGAGGACGCGCCGGACCGCTCCCTGTTCGTGTCCAATGCGACGGGTACGTACGAGCTGTACGCCTGGGACCGGTCCACCGGTGCGCAGCGGCAGGCCACGGACCGGCCCAACGGCACGACGGACGGGGTGCTCTCGCCGGACGGCGCGTGGATCTGGTGGTTCGACGACAAGGACGGCGACGAGTTCGGCGTCTGGCGCCGCCAGCCCTTCGCGGGCGGCGCGGACGAACTGGCGGTGCCGGGCCTGGACCCGTCCTACCCGGCGGGCCTCGCCCTCGGCCGCGACGGGCGCACGGCGGTGATCGGCCGCTCCACGGACGAGGAGGGTACGACGATCCACCTGGCGCGCGGCGAGGAGCCGCCGGTGGAGATCTACCGGCACCGCGAGTCGGCGGGCGTCGGCGACCTCTCCCACGACGGCTCGCTGATCGCCGTCGAACACACCGAGCACGGTGACGCGATGCACTCGGCGCTGCGCGTGCTGCGCCCCGACGGCACGAAGGTCGCCGAGCTGGACGACACCGAGGGCGGCACCCGGGAGCTGGGCCTGGAGGTGCTGGGCTTCGCCCCCGTCGACGGCGACAGCCGCCTCCTCATCGGCCACCAGCGCCGGGGCCGCTGGGAGCCCCTGGTGTGGGACGTGGCGACGGGCGAGGAGAGCGACCTGGCGCTGGAGCTGCCGGGCGACGTCGGCGCCGAGTGGTTCCCCGACGGTTCCGGTCTGCTGATCGTGCACAGCTTCGAGGCCCGCAGCGAGATGTTCCGCTACGACCTGGCGGAGCGCGAGCTGATCGAGATCCCGACTCCGGCCGGCATGGTCTCGGGCGCGACGGCCCGCCCGGACGGCAGCGTGGAGTACCTGTGGTCCTCGGCCGCCGAACCGCCGGCGGTGCGCTCGACGGCCGGCCGGGTGGTGCTCGACCCGCCCGGGATGAAGTCGCCCGGCTCGGTCCCGGTGGAGGACGTGTGGGTGGAGGGTCCGGGCGGCCGCATCCACGCCCTGGTCCAGAAGCCGGCGGGGACGACCGGCCCGCTGCCGACGGTCTTCGACATCCACGGCGGCCCGACGTACCACGACAGCGACTCCTTCGCCGCGGGCCCGGCCGCCTGGGTCGACCACGGCTACGCGGTGGTCCGGGTCAACTACCGGGGCTCCACCGGCTACGGCCGCGCCTGGACCGACGCCCTGAAGCACCGGGTCGGCCTCATCGAACTGGAGGACATCGCCGCGGTCCGCGAGTGGGCGGTCTCCTCCGGCCTCGCCGACCCCGCCCGGCTGATCCTCACCGGCGGCTCCTGGGGCGGCTACCTCACCCTGCTCGGCATCGGCACCCAGCCGGACGCCTGGGCCGTGGGCATCGCGGCGGTCCCGGTCGCCGACTACGTCACCGCGTACCACGACGAGATGGAGGCGCTGAAGGCCCTGGACCGCACCCTGCTGGGCGGCACCCCCGAGGAGGTCCCCGACCGCTTCGAGGCGTCCTCCCCGCTGACGTACGTCGACGACGTGCGGGCGCCGGTCTACATCTCGGCGGGCGTCAACGACCCGCGCTGCCCGATCCGCCAGATCGAGAACTACGTCAAGCGCCTGGAGACCCGGGGCGCCACCCACGAGGTCTACCGCTACGACGCGGGCCACGGCTCCCTGGTGGTCGACGAACGCATCAAGCAGCTCAAACTGGAACTCGCCTTCGCGGAGCGGCACTTGCCCCGTCGGTGACCAGGCCGGGGGGCCAGGGGGCGGAGCCCCCCCCTGGCGGGGGGCACGGCGGGGGGCCGGGTCAGGGCGCCGAGCCCGGCACACCGGCCCCCCGCCGTGCCCCCCGCCGCCCCAACAACTCCGCCAGCCCCCGCCGAGTAGCCGCCAGCACCACCCGGTCCGTCCCCCGCAGGACATACGTGTCGGGCAGATCCCACACCAGCCCCGGCGCCTCCGTCCCGCCCGTACCGACCCCCACTCCCCGACCGCCGGCTCCGGAGGCCGCCGTGTCGAGCGCCAGCACCCGCCACGCCCCCGCCCGGAACGCCTCCCCGACCGTCCGCCCCTCCAACTGCGGATGCCCCGCCACCCGTACCGCCGCGAACAACAGCACCCGCCGCTCGACCGGGATCGCCCCCAGGATCTGCCGCCCCATCATCGCCCCGGCGAACGCCGGCGCCGCCAGATGCGTCACGCTCCGGCTCCGGGTCAGCGCCCCGGGATGCGCGGCCCGCAGCGTCCGGTACACCGCCGTCGCGAAGTCGTCGTCGTACAGCCGCAGCACCACCCGCAGATCCGCCCGCACCGACCGCGCGTACAGCACCGCCTCCAGATTCGTCGTGTCCACACTGGTCAGCGCGAGCAACGAGTGCGCCCGGTGGATCTTCGCCGCCTCCAGCACCCCCTCCTGCGTGACGTCCCCCAGCACCACCGGCACCCGCAGCCGCCGCGCCGTCGCCATGCCGCGCGCCTCGGGGTCGGACTCGACGCACACCACGGGGATGTGCAGTTCCCGCAGCCGGGTCAGCACCCGGGTACCGATCTTGCCGAGGCCCAGCAGCACCACATGCCCGCCGAGCCCGCGCGGCGGCTTGCGCAGCGTCGTCGCCGTCCGGAAGGTCCCCAGTGCCTCGAGGACCGCCGCCAGCAGCACCGGCAGCAGCAGCAGCCCCATCAGCCCGGTGAGCAGTTGCAGCACCTGCTCCCCGGTCGTCCCCTCCAGCGCGGGCTCGTTGATGGCGAACAGATCCAGCAGCGTCACATACGTCGCGTGCAGCGGATGCTCCCCGGTCACCAACGTCAGCGCCACCGCGAGCGCGACCACGCAGGCCGCCAGCCCCGCGATCGACCAGCGCAGCCGCCGCGAGAACAGCGAGGCGAACGGCGGCACCACCCCGCCCCGCGTGGACAGCGCGGGCCCGGAGTACGACACCTGCTCCAGTACGACGGTGCCCCGTCCCGTCGCCCGCGCCACCGCCGCCGCGTCCGGCAGCAGTCGCGGTCCCTGGTCGCCGCTCTCCTCCGAACCGTCGGCGCCGGCCGGGTCGTTGCTGGTCGCCGAGAGCAGCGCCAGCGTGCACAGCCCCGGGTCGGCCACCTCGCCGGGCCGCGGCGGCTGCCGTTCCACCGCGCGCAGCAGCAGTCCGTCCGTCTCCACGATCTTGCTGGTGCCGACCAGCGCGGTCGCGGCCAGCGCGGGCGCGGCGGTGTCGGCGTCCGAGAGCACGGTGGTGGAGGCGTCCAGAGCAGGGGTCCGGGCCTCGCCCGTCGCCAACGCGGCGGCCTGGTCGAGGAGTTCCTCTATGTGCTGGCCCAGGCGCCGGTTGTACAGCCGCAGCACCAGGCGCAGCCGGGGGTTGAGCCGGCGGGCGGTGAGGGCGGCGCGGATGTTGGTCTCGTCGTCGTCATAGACCAGGGCCAGCGCGGCGGCCCGGCCCACGCCCGCCTCGGCGAGGACGTCCTCGGTCGGCTCCCCGGCCTCGACCTCCAGACCGTTCCCGCCGTTCCCGCCGCTCCCGCCGTCCCCTCCGTCCGGGCCGGCACCGGTCCGGTTGACCGCCGCGTTCACCAGGTCGAGAAACGCCGCGGAGGCGGCGCGGGCGCGGCCCACCACCGGCTGGCGCACCCGGCGCCCGGAGGGCGGCACGACGAGCGTGACCTGTTCGCCGTAGACCCCGCGCAGTTCGGCGGCGAGCCGGTGGGCCAGCCCGTCGTCGCCGCAGACCACCATGTGCGCGGCCGGCCCCCTCTGTTGGCCCTGCTGGCTCTGCGGATTCTGCTGCGGAAGGTTCGGAAGACTCGCCACGAGGGAACAGCCTGCCCGCTGCGGACGTACGGTGCCACCAAGGCGTTAAGAAGGCGTCAAGACGCGGCATGGAAGACACCGGAACCTTGCCGGAATCCGGCAATGACGGCCCGCGCCGCCCCATGCCAGAATCCACCGCACCGGAGGTCGGCGGCGGGGCGAGAGGGGGCGGCACGCATGGCCTGGTTTCTCGGCCTTGGCATCACGGGGGTCGTGCTGCTCGCCCTGTCGCTGATCTTCGACGGCGTACTGGAAGGCGTCCTGGACGGCGCGCTCGACGGTGCGCTGGGCGGCGTTCTCGACGGTTGGCTGTCGCTGCCGGTGATTGCCGGATTCATGTCGATGACCGGTTTCACCGGCGCCATCGTCCTGGGCAGCGGCTGGTCCGGACCCGGGGGCGCCGCCGGCGCCGGGGCGCTGGCCGGAGCGGGCGCGGGCTGGCTGACGTACCGGCTCAGCCGGGCGTTGATGCGGGACCAGAGTGCCGTCACGCCGGCCGCCGACGATCTGCTGGGCACCCCCGGCAAGGTGGTCACCGCCATCCCCGCCGACGGTTTCGGCGAGGTGCTGCTGCACCTCGGCGGTCAGCCGCTGAAGTGCGCGGCGCGCAGCGCGGAGCCGGTGGCGCGCGGCACCCGGGTGTGGGTGGCGGCGGTCCCGACCTCGACATCGGTGGTCGTCCGCCCGGCGGACGGCTGAACAACTCTTTCTCACTCAACAGTTCCTGCGATACGGGGGCACAGCCATGAGTCCTGTCCTGATCGCGGCACTCGGAGTCGTCGTACTCCTGGTGCTGCTCGCACTGGTCGTCGTCAGCCGGTACAAGGTGGCCGGGCCGAGTGAGGCGTTCATCGTCACCGGCCGGCGCGGCAAGAAGGCCACCGATCCGGAGACCGGCCGGATCTTCACGGACAACAGCGGCCAGAAGGTCGTGGTCGGCGGCGGTGTCTTCGTGGTGCCGTTCGTGCAGCAGAAGTTCACCCTCGACCTGTCCTCGCGGCACATCCCGGTCGCCGTGCGCGGCGCGGTGACCCTGCGCGGCGTCAAGGCGCACCTGGAGGGTGTCGCCATCGTCAAGGTCGGCGGCACCGAGGACGCGATACGCGCCGCCGCCCAGCGGTTCCTGATGCAGCAGGACGGCATCGTCGGCTTCACCCAGGAGGTGCTGTCCGGCGCGCTGCGGGCGATCGTCGGCCGGATGTCGGTGGAGGACGTCATCCGGGACCGGGCGGCGTTCGCCGGGCAGGTGGCGGAGGAGGCGGAGGCCAGCCTCTCCGGGCAGGGCCTGGTCCTTGACGCCTTCCAGATCCAGGACATCACCACCGAGGGCTCCTACCTGGAGGACCTCGGCCGTCCCGAGGCCGCCCGGGCCAAGCAGGAGGCCGACATCGCCGAGGCGGTGGCCCGGCGGGCCGCCGAACAGGCCCGGCTGAAGGCCGAGGAGGAGATCGCGGTCGCCGAGCGGACCCTCTACCTGAAGCAGGCCGAGATCAAGGCCGAGACCGACCAGGCCGCCGCCCGCGCCAACGCCGCCGGTCCGCTCGCGGAGGCCGCCCGGCAGCAGGACATCCTCGCCGAGCAGGAGAAGGTCGCCGAGCGCCAGGCGGCGCTGAAGGACCGCCAGTTGGACACCGAGGTGCGCAAGCCGGCCGACGCCGCGCGGTACGAGGCCGAGCAGGAGGCCGAGGCCCGCCGGGTGTCCCGGGTCAAGCAGGCGGAGGCCGAACGGGCCGCCGAGATCGCCGCCGCCCAGGCCGAGGCCGAGCGGGCCCGGCTGACCGGTGAGGGCGAGAAGCAGCGCCGCAGCGCGCTGGCCGAGGCACAGGCCATCGAGGGCCTCAAGCAGGGTGAGGCCGAGCGGGCCCGGCGGGCGGCGATCGCGGAGGCGGTCCGGCTCGAGGGCGAGGCGGAGGCCGCGGCGATCGGCGCGAAGGGCGCCGCCGAGGCGGAGGCGATGGAGAAGAAGGCGGACGCGTTCGGCCGGTACGGCGACGCGGCGGTGCTCCAGATGCTGGTCGAGGTGTTGCCGCAGGTGGTGGCGAAGGCGTCGGAGCCGCTGTCCGCCGTCGACAAGATGACGGTGATCTCCACCGACGGCGCGAGCCGGCTGTCCCGCACGGTCGCCGACAACGTCGCCCAGGGCGTGGAACTCCTCAACTCCACCACCGGCATGGACCTGGCCGCACTCCTGAAGAACATCACCGGCGGGAAGACCGGCGACCCGGCCCCCGACCCGGCCCCCACCGCCAACGGCAAGGTCGAGATCACCGGCTGACCTACCCTGAAGGCACCGACGGCGACAAGGCGCCGACGGCTTCGAGGACATGGACGCAGTGCGACGGGGGTGGGCCGGGATGGCGGGGACGGCGGCGGACCGGGCCGGGACGGAGGCGGCGCAGGCGTACCTCGACGGGTACGCCGGCATCCTCGCGGACGCCGCCGCCACCGGCCGCCGCCTGACCCGGGAGGAACTCGACTCGCGCCGCGTCCTGGGGGAGCGGGCCGCGGAGGCCGGGGTGAAACTGCGCGCCCTGGTCGTCGCCCACCTCGACACCACCCGCACCGACTGGCCGGCCGGGCCCGGCGTCACCCCCGACAGCGTGCTGGCCGCGGCCACCCAGGCGGTGGACGCGCTCGCCGAGGGCTACGAGCGGGCCCAGCGCCTGGCCGTACGGCAGGAGGAGGCGGCCCGCCGGGAGTTCATCGACGACCTGCTCTACGGCCGCAGCGACCTGGGCCGGGTCGCCGAACGCGCCGAGCGCTACGGCCTGCGGCTGGCCTACGAGCACGCCGTCGCGGTGGCCCGCGGTCCCGCGGCGTACGACGAGGGCGACCCCGTTCCCCGGGAGGTGGAGCGGGCGCTGATCGGCCGGTTCGGCGACCGCCGCATCCTGCTCACCACCAAGGACGGCCGCCTGGTCTGCGTCGCCCCCGGCGACCAGCAGGAGATCCTCACCTTCTTCGCCAAGCTGGCGCACGCCGCCACCGACGGCGGCCAGGTCGCCGTCGGCCGCTCCCAGCCCGGCGCCGCCGGGGTCGTACAGTCCTACGAGGAGGCGCTGAACACCCTGGACCTGGCCGAGCGGCTCGAACTCGACGACCCGGTGCTGCGCGCCGCCGACCTGCTCGTCTATCCGGTCCTCACCCGCGACCGGCAGGCCATGGCCGACCTGGTGGCCACCACCCTCAGCCCGCTGCGCGAGGCCCGCGGCGGCGCCCAGCCGCTCCTTGACACCCTCACCGCGTACTTCGAGTCCGGCTGTGTGGCGGCGGAGGCGGCCCGGCGTCTCTCGCTGAGCGTGCGCGCCCTCACCTACCGGCTGGAGCGCATCCACCGGATCACCGGCGCCGACCCCTCCGACCCGGTGCACCGCTACACCCTCCAGACCGCGGTGATCGGCGCCCGCCTGCTGGGCTGGCCGGCCAACCCGTTGTGAAGTGCTTTTGTGAAGGAGAACGAACGGCATGGCGAAGAAGCCGGTCCGCGCGGCGGTCGGAGACATCTGGATCACCTGCCAGATCTGTGGCGGCGAACACTTCCGCGACCGCTCCGTACTGCTCAACAGCTCCGGCGCGGAGTTCATGAAGCTGGCCTGGGCCAACGAGTCGGCGACCGGCCTGATCTGCTGGCAGTGCGGGTACGTCCAGTTGTTCGCGAACCAGGACATTCAGCTGTACCGCGGGGACAAGTAGGGGGAACAAGTGACCGAGCGGTCGTACGATGCGCGGGGCTGATGTGTCCTGAGTGACCGCTCGGCCCTCTCTGATCCTGTGCTTTTCCGTGTCTTCCGTGTCTTCCGTGTCTTCACTGTGACGTCCCGTGGGGGGAAATTTTCGTGAGCCGTCGTACGACGCACGCGTACAGACCGCTGAACATGAAGCGAAGAGCGTGGCTGACGCTCGGCGCGGTGGTCCTGGGCGGCGGGGGCGTGGTGACGTACGCCGCCGCCAGCCCGTCCGCCGACGACGGGCCGCAGGCCCGGTCCAAGCGGCCGGTGAAGGTCTACGACCTCGCGCTGAAATCGGCCGGGAGCGACCGGCGGAGCCTGCCGCGCACGGAGACCAAGCAGTTCTCGCTGCTCGGCGTCTCCTGGACGGACGCCGACCGGGAGCTGAACGGCAGCATCCAGGTGCGCACCCGCGACGCCGACAGCGGCACGTGGACCGGCTGGCGGACCCTGGAGACCGGCGTCGACCCGCTGGAGGCCCCGGAGGCCGACTCGGAGGAGCGCGGCGCGACCGAGCCGCTGTGGACCGGCCCGTCCGACGGCGTCGAGGTCCAGGTCGTCCACGAGGACGGCTCCACCGACGCCGGCCTGCCCAAGGGGGTCCAGGTGAACCTGGTCGACCCCGGGGTGGTGACCGCGGCGGAGACCAAGGCGGAACCGGCGGCCTTCGCGGCGGACGTGTCCGCCGACCCGACGACTGCCGCCGAGCCCACGGACTCGGCGACTCCGGCCGACTCGGCGACTGCTACCGACGCAGTGACTCCTACCGACGCTGCCACTCCTACCGACGCAGTGACTCCTACGGACTCGGCGACTCCCACCGATCCGGTCACTCCCGCCCCTCCGGCCTCCTCCGTCCCGCAGCCGCCCGTCGTGTCCCGCGCGGGCTGGGGCGCCGACGAGTCGATGAGCCCCGAGGCACCGGAGTACAACGCGGACGTGAAGTCGGTCTTCGTCCACCACACGGCCGGCACCAACAACTACTCCTGCGCCGACTCGGCCGCCCTGGTCCGCGGCATCTACGCGTACCACGTGCAGACCAACGGCTGGAAGGACCTCGGCTACAACTTCCTGGTCGACAAGTGCGGCACCGTCTTCGAGGGCCGCAAGGGCGGCATCGACCAGCCGGTCCTCGGCGCGCACACCTACGGCTGGAACCGCGAGTCCGCCGGCATCGCCGTACTCGGTGACTACACCTCGACCGGCGCCTCCGCGGCCACCCTCACCGCGGTCGCCCGGGTGGCGGCCTGGAAGCTCGGCCAGTACGGCGCCGACCCGTCCTCGACGGTCAAGCTCACCTCGGGCGCGACCCAGAAGAACTACTTCGGCACCAGCTTCACCGCGGGCAGCCAGTACACCTTCAACCGGATCTCCGCGCACCGCGACGGCTTCAACTCCGAGTGCCCCGGCAGCTCGCTGTACGCCCAGCTGCCGAAGATCCGCACCCTGGCGGCCGGCCCGGTGCAGAGCCTGAAGGTCACCGCCCTGGAGGGTACGGGCCAGAACGGCTCCACGTACTACACCAAGGGCTCGGTCAAGGTCCGCTGGACGACCAGCACGCCCGGCACGCTCATCAAGAACTTCCAGGTCATGGTCGACGGCAAGACGGCCGCCACGGTGTCCGGCACGACGGCCGCCAAGACCGTCACCCTGGCCGCCGGCAGCCACAGCGTCGCCGTCCGGGCGGTGCACCAGTCCGGCCGGACCACGACGACCGCCACCTCGAAGGTGGTCACCGACACCACCGCGCCGACCTTCACCACCACCCCGAAGATCTCCCTGCGCACCGGCACCGTCAACACCACCGCCGTGCCGGTCACCCTCGGCTGGAAGGCCGCCGACAGCGCCGCGCTGCGCCAGGTGAAGCTGCTGGCCCCGACCACCGCCACCTTCGGCCCGACCACGACCTCCTCGGCCCGGACCGCCAAGTCGGGCACCGCCGCCACCTGGTCGATGCGGGCCTACGACTGGGCCGGCAACTACCGCACCTCCTCGCCCGCCTACACACCGGTGATCCAGCAGGAGAGCGCGGCGAAGAAGTCCGGTACCTGGAGCACCCGTTCCTCCTCCAGTTACCTCGGCGGGAAGTCGTACTCCAGCGCGTCCAAGAGCGCGAGCCTCACCTGGACGTTCACCGGCCGCTCGGCGGCGTGGGTGGTCTCCCGTGCCTCGTCCTCCGGCAAGGCGTACGTCTACGTCGACGGCGTCAAGACCGCGACGGTCGACCTGAAGTCCGCCACCACCAAGTACCGGCAGGCGATCTGGACGAAGTCCTGGTCGAGCAGTGCCAAGCACACGGTGAAGATCGTGGTCGCCGGCACCAGCGGCCGCCCGACCATCACCACGGACGGCCTGGTCTATGTGAAGTAGGACCGCCACAACCGAACCGCGCGCCTTCCGTTCTCGTCTCTACCGTCACATCGGCACGTCAACCAGAGGTGCCCATGACACGAATGAGGCTATGGATGACCATAGGAAGGATCTCCAGACGGTGTCGATGACACACAGAGGAAGGCGTGCGGGCTGGCTGGCGGCGGCCGCGCTGACGGCGACGGCGGCCGCGGGTCTCACGGGCTGCTCCAGCGAATCCGACTCCGCCGAGGGCGACAAGGCGTCGGCGAGCACCTCGTCGGCGGCCTCCGCCTCGGCGTCCGCCCCGGACGCCGGCTCCGAGGCCGCCGCCCCCGCCGACCAGACCACGCCCGAGAGCACGGTCGCCGCGTGGGTCGCCGCGGTCGTCAAGGGCGAGGCCAAGGACGCGTGCCTGCTGATGGGGGAGGCGGCCTCCGGGTCGACCCCCGCGCAGACCGGCAGCGAGGAGACCTGCGCCGACGACTCGACGCAGGGCAAGCAGATCCAGCAGAGCGTGACGCAGTTCAAGGAGTCGTTCACGCCCGACCCGCCCACGACCGACCCGAAGGTGGAGGTCGCCGAGGCCGCCGACGCCGCCGGTGACAAGGCGGTGTTCCCCGCCGACCAGGTCACCATTGACGGCAAGACCCTCGAAGAGGTCATCGTGGCGAACTCCACCGGGGTGGACGCGGGCACGCTGGACGTGAAGATCGAGGCCGGCAAGCTCGACGACGCCTGGTACGTGACCGACATGGACTTCAACATCGGCTGAACGGCCGTCGGGCCGGGACCCCGCACCGGGGTCCCGGCCACCGCACCGCACCGCCCCGCACCGCACCCGTTCGTCGTCTGTCGCGTCCGCCGCGTCACCTGCGCCAGAACAGATGGTGCGTCACTCCGCTCGGACTCGGTACGACCTCCAGATGGAACCGGTCGAGCAACTCCTCGGGCGACGACCACAGCCGCAGCCCGGACCCGAGCGTCAGCGGCGAGACGGCCACATGCAGGGTGTCGACGAGATCGGCGTCCAGGAACTGCCGAATCGTGCCGACCCCGCCGCCCAGCCGGACATCCCTGCCCCGCGCGGCCTCCCGGGCCCGTTCCAGGACGGCGGCCGGCGTACCGCCGACGAAGTGGAACGTGGTGTCGGACAGCGTGAACGAGGGACGCGTGTGGTGCGTCAGCACGAAGACCGGGGTGTGGAACGGCGGTTCGTCCCCCCACCAGCCGCGCCACTCATGATCTCCCCAGGGCCCGCGCTGCGGCCCGAACTTGTTGCGGCCCATGATCTCGGCACCGATGTTGCGCGCGAAGTCCCGGGTGAAGCAGTCGTCGAGACCGCGACTCCCGCCGGGCTCGGTCCGCGTCGGCCAACTGGCCGTGGCCCCGGCCCAGCCGAACAGCCGCTCGGGCCGGGGAAGCCCGAACGGCTCCTCGAGGCTCTGGTGCTCGCCCGCCCCGATCCCGTCCCGCGAGACGTTGAAATTCATCACTCTCAGCAACTGTTCCACGGTGTCCCCATCCGTTCCGTCCGACGTTCCGAGGCGGAGCACACTGCCGCTCCACACCAGAACGTCGAACGGGACGGCCCCGGATCGACCTAACCCACAGAACCCGTCTTCCGCACTCCCAGCCGGCCTGGCGCCCCCCCCCGTAACCTCCATAAGCCCCGTGCCCCGCCACGGCTATGTGACCGCCACCGCTGCCACCGCTGCCACCGCCCCGAGCGCCGCGGCGGTGCTCCAGGTGACGGCCTCCTCGCGGGTCACGTCGATCTCGCCGCTGAGCCAGCTGTCGATGATCCGCAGCGCCGCTCCGACCGCCGCGATCGCGGCGACCCGCGCCTGCCGGGAGCCGACGGATATCGCCTCGGCCCCCTGCGCGTCGAACCCCTTCTCCACGATCGAGGCGAGGTCGTCCAGGGATCGGGCGCGCCGCACGGCGACCGGACCGCCGGCGCTCTGCGCACTGGCGACGAAGCGCCCCTTGGCGGGAACCGACAGCAGGACGTCGAGCCCGCTCGAAACGGCCTGCCGGGCGAGTTCCTCGAGCGGTGCGTCGGCGGCGGTCACCACGGCCCGCACCGCCGCCCGCACCTCGCCGGTGATCTCGTCGAACAGCGCGCTCATCAGGGCGTCGACGTCCTCGAAGCTCTCGTAGAAGTAGCGGCGGGTGAGGCCGGCCCGCTCGCAGACCCGCCGCGCGCTCACGCCGCTCCAGCCCTCGGCCTCGAACACGGTGAGCGCGGCGTCGAGCAGGGCCGCCCGCCGCCGGGCGACGCGGTCTTCGGCCGGGGTGCCGCGGTACGGGCGGATCAGGGGCGACGTCGTCATGACCCCATGTTGACACACCCTGGTACCAGAAGTAGGTTTCTGATACCACCCGGCACCTACTTCTCGTCACGAGCGCCCAGGAATACAGGCACCCACCCATGACCGACCTGCGCGACAAGACCCCCCTGCACGGCAAAACCGCCCTCATCACCGGCTCGGCCCGCGGCATCGGCCGCGCCATCGCCCTGCGCTACGCCGCCCTCGGCGCCCAGGTGGTGGTCAACTACGCCCACGGCAAGGACGCCGCGGTGCGGACGGTGGAGGAGATCCGCGCGCTGGGCGCGGAGGCCCTCGCCATCCAGGCCGACGTCGCCGACCCGGCCGCGCTGGACAACCTCTTCCAGCAGTCCCTCGAAGCCTTCGGGAAGCTGGACATCGTCGTCGCCAACGCCGGCGTCGAGATCGTCGACCAGCCCATCAGCGAGGTGACCGAGGAACAGTTCGACCGCCTCTTCGCCATCAACGCCAAGGGCACCTTCTTCACCCTCCAGAAGGCCGCCCGCCACATCGCCGACCACGGCCGCATCCTCGCCATCGGCTCCAGCACCACCTGCCGCTCCTTTCCCGGCGTCGGCCTGTACGGCGCCAGCAAGACGGCCGCCCGGTACGCCGTGGAGGTGCTCGCCCAGGAGGTCGGCGACCGCGGCATCACGGTGAACTCGATCATCCCGACCGCGATCGAGGGCGCCGGGGTCTTCACCGACCTCGCCGCCGACCACCCGATGCGCTCCCTGGTCGCCGCCGTACGCCCCCTCGAAGGCCGCTTCGGCACCGTCGACGACGTGGCCGACGCCGCCGAGTACTTCGCCGGCCCCCTGGCGCACTGGATCAGCGGCCAGCACTTGCTGGTCAGCGGCGGCGCCCAGCAGTAGCCGACCACCCACCCCTCAGACACAGGAAGAGAACCACATGCCCCGCCGAACCCCCATCGACATCACCCTTCCCGACCTGCACGGGAAGCGCGCCGTGGTCACCGGCGCCAGCGACGGAATGGGCCTCGGCATCGCGACCCGGCTGGCCGCCGCGGGCGCCGAGGTCATCCTGCCGGTCCGCAACCCCCGTAAGGGCGAAGCGGCCCTCGCCAAGATCCGAGAGCAGGCCCCCGGCGCGGACGTGTCGACCCGCCCGCTCGACCTGTCCGCACTCACCACCGTCGCCGCACTCGGCAAAACCCTGCTCGACGAGGACCGGCCCCTCCACCTCCTCATCAACAACGCGGGCGTCATGACCCCGCCCGACCGGCAGACCACCGAAGACGGTTTCGAGCTCCAGTTCGGCACCAACCACCTCGGCCACTTCGCCCTGGTGGCCCACCTGCTGCCGCTGCTCCGGGCCGGCCGGGCCCGCGTCACCTCACAGGTCAGCGTCGCGGCGAGCCGGGGCGCGATCAACTGGTCCGACCTGAACTGGGAACGCTCCTACGACGGCATGAAGGCCTACCGCCAGTCGAAGATCGCGTTCGGCCTCTTCGCCCTGGAACTCAACCGCCGTGCCGCAGCCGGGAACTGGGGCCTCACCAGCAACCTCTCGCACCCGGGCGTCGCCCCCACCAACCTCCTCGCCGCCCGCCCCGAGGTCGGCCGCGACAAGGACACCCTGGGTGTACGCGCGATCCGCGCCGCCTCCAAGCGCGGCATCCTCGTCGGAACGGTGGAGTCCGCCAAACTCCCCGCCCTCTACGCGGCCACCTCCCCCGACGCCGGGCCCGGCGCCTTCTACGGCCCCAAGGGCCCCGGCAACCTGGGCGGCCCACCTGCCGAACAGAAGCTGTACACCCCCCTGCGCGACGCCGAGGAGGCCCAGCGCGTCTGGCAGGTCTCGGAAGAGCTGACGGGGGTGTCCTTCCCGCACTCCTCCTGACCGGCCGGGCGGCTCACCCGCGCGGCGAGGTGGACGACGACAGGAGATCGACGCCGCACAGGGCCGCGAGTTCTCCGGCGACGGACGTGAGCGGCTCGCGCAGCCCGGCCAGCTCGGCACGCAGGTCGGGGGAGCGGTTCCAGCGCCGCTCGTGTTCGACCGGGCTGACGTCCGGCGGCCGCACGGCCTCGTGCTCCTGGAGCGCCGGATGCCACGTCGTGAGGAAGGGACGCAGATACGCGTTGATCAGCCGAGCGGCGACACCGGGGAGCGTCAGCGGAGCAGCGGTCTCGGTGGCCACCCGGTGCAGCAGGTCGCGGGTCGTGGCGAACAGCGAGTGCAGCGACGACAGGGCCTCCCGCAGCGAGCCGTGGCCCTGGGGAAGCGGCTGGACACCGACCCGGGTGACCAGCTCGATCTGGAGGTCGAAGGCCGCGGCCCGCTCCAGCGGACCGGGACGGGTGCCGGCCGGGGCGGTGCCAGGGACACTCGGCGGCACCGCACGGTCCGGGCCCGCGGCCCGCTCGGCGGTACCCGGAACCAGCGTGTGCAGGAGCAGCCGCCGGAGATCCTCCTGCCGGGCCACGTCCGTGTCGTGGCGGTGCACGGCCCGGGCGAGCAGCGGATGAATGGTCCAGGTCCGCTCGCGCAGCGATTCGTGACGCAACGCGCCGGAGCCGCGCAGCGCCTCCACGGCCTCCGAGACGAGCAGGCCCACCTCCCACGGATCCGTAGGGCCCGATGGAGGACAGTACGTTCTCCAGGGCGGCCTGGGACAACGGCGCCGGGCAGGCGAGCGCGAACAGCCGCAGCACGTCGTCGGCCGGGTCCGGTGAAGCGGACCGAACCCATGCGGGCCGGCGCGGGCAGCCACGGCACGAACGGCGCGTCCGCCGCGTCACCCATGGCGGTGGCGACCGAGCCCACGTGCTCGGCCACGCGCGCGGCGAGCCGGTCGAGCCTCTCCTGGCCGGCGGGCCACGGCCAGTGCCGGGCGTCGCGCAGTTCCACCGGATGCACATGGTCGGAAGCGGGCTCGGGATTCACCACCAGGACCCGCCGCCGCGGATCGCCCTCGCGCTGACCGGTCAGATAGGCGTACGTCAGCTCCCACTGACAGGCGCGCCGTTGCGGATAGTCCGCCGAGTACAGGGCGAGCAGTACCCGGGAGCGGGCCAGCGCCTCGGTGATGGTGGCGGTGATGGACGCGAAGTCGTCCACAGCGGTGGCATCGACGAAGACGCCCAGGTCACGCGCTTGGAGCGCGGACACCAGCGCACCGACCCGGCCGGCGTCGGACCGGCTGTAACTGACGAAGACGTCCCACTCCGCGCCAAAGTCGTCGCCGGGCGCGCTCATCTCCGCCTCCTCGCGGGAATGTCAGGGTTCGGGCAGATTGACCGGCCGCCGTCCGAAGCCGACCCGCGCTGCACCTGCACCTGCACCTGCGCCTGCACGAAGAAGATCGTCACCTTGCCGTCATGCGACACGGCGTGCGTCGCGTGACGTCACCGGGCAGCCGTCATTCCCGCCAGCCGTCATTCCCGCGGACCGGGACTCGCCCCGTCCTGCTGCGGTACCGAGGGACGGGACCGCGGCGACCGGCCCGAGGGACGCAGATGCCGCTCCGGACCCCGGATGTCGGCGATCTACCCCAGCCCGATCACGTACGGCCGCAGCCGCTCCTGAAGCCGACACAGCTCCGCAGCCGTGGATGCCACTTGGCCAGAAACGGAGCGAACTCAAAATCAAGAATATCCAGAGCCAGTTCGTACACCGAGTCCCCCTTGGCGGGAGGAGGCGGGGTCGCGTACCCCTCCAGCGGCTGGCGATACAGATCGAACAGCGTCTTGAGAGAGGTCAGCGCCTCGCGCAGGTTACCGTTGCCGTCCTCCAGGAGCCGCGTGGCCACTCGGGGCGCGGCCTGGAAGAAACATCCGCTGCGCGGCCTGCCGCATGTCCGTCTTGGTGGTGAACGACATCTCGTTGCCAAGCAGGGGCAGCCGCACCTCCGTCAGCTGGGCCGACCGGCGGTACAACTCCAGACCGAGCGCAACGGCGACCCCGATAAGACACCCCACGATGACCGACAGCCGCTGCCCACCGGTCCGGCTGATCGAGTACCCGGCAATCGCGACCACACTGCCGATAACACCGGCCCCCCTCACCACCTGAGTGGTGAAGCGGGCACGGTGGGCGAGGACGACCGACGTCAGTCCCGGAACTCGCGGCGGTTCACGGCTTATCGTGCCGGGCAGGGCGGTGACCTGTACGCACTGCCTCTCGCCCGGCGTGGCCGATGACCGTCACCGAGCTGACCCGGCGCAAGGACGACGGCACCCCCTGCTACTGACCGGACGCGGTACCCCTCACCGCACCTGACCGACGAAGGCGGCCCACGCACTGACCGAGAAAACCAGCGTGGCGCCGCCGGGCCGCTTGCTGTCACGGACGGGCACGAGGGCGGGGAAATTGTCGGCGACCTCGACGCAGTTGCCTTGCCCACCGCTGTAACTGCTGGCGCGCCAAGCCGTTTCCACGGCGGGTGGCTGTATGTGATGGTCCTGACTCATGCTTGGTACTCCTTGGCGATGCGGCGGATCAGCGCGAGCGATTCCGTGGGCGGCAGCGCTGTGGTGCGGGCGTCGTCGAAGAGAGTGCGGTAGTACTCGACCGAGGATTCGCGCTCCATCCAGATGTTGCCGGACGGCGTCTCCGTCAGCACCAGGTCGAGCGACGTCACCTGGGGAAAGCTCAGCAGCAGGTACGGGCCGAACATACCCGAGTGCGCACCGCGCGAGTACGGCAGTACCTGGACGCTGATGTTGGGGCGCTCCGCCATCGCGGCGAGGTGTTCCAGTTGTGCGCGCATCACGCTGGGGCCACCCACATGCTGGCGCAGAACTCCCTCAGCGAGCACCGCCCAGAGCGACATGGGCTCTTCACCAGTAAGCCGCCGCTGACGGGCGAGCCGTACCTGAACGAACTGATCGATCTCCTCGCGCGTCGTCCATGCCCGCGAGGCGACCGTCACCGCCCGGCCGTACTCGGCGGTCTGAAGCAGCCCCGGAACCAGCTGCACTTCATACGTCCGGACACTGTCGCAGATGGCCTCCAGCTCGATCTGATCGCGGTACGGCTCACCCAGTACGGCGGCGTACTGATGCCACCACCCGTCGCGCCGACGCCGGTTGGCCCGCAACGCCATGGCTTGGAGACGGCCGCGAGTCTCCGGATCTTCAACCTGGTACGCCTGCATGAGCGCGTTCAGATCAGGAGCACGGACGGGAACGTGCCCGTTCTCCATCCGGCTGATCTTCCCTTTGGTGCAGTCGAGCAACTCGGCGGCTTCCGCCATGGACACACCCGCGACATCACGCAACCTGCGCAACTCATCGCCCAGTTGGCGTCCAAGCACGGTGGACGGTTTGACGGTAGGCATGTCCGACTCCTACCAGAGGCCGGCCGTGCACACGCGAGGTTTCCCAAAAGAGTGAAACGAGCCCAGTAAGCGTCATGCAATATTGCGCCGATACATATGCTCCTGGTCCCTAAGTGCAGCGCTCCCGTGACTGCACTGCGTGCACTGCACTGCATCGCAGCGACTTGATCAGCAGCTATCGACCCGCAGGGGGCGTAAGGGCAGAAAGCCTGGGCGCGTACGAAGTCACCTTCCGGCTCTCCCGCAGCCACCGCAGCGTCCCGAGAGCCCGGGCGCTGGCACACGCGGTACTCGGCACCTGGGGCATGAACGAAGACATCACGGACTCAGCCGAGCTGATCCTCTCCGAACTGCTCACGAACGCCCTACGCGTTCCCGTACCAAGTGACCGCCAGGTAGGCGTCCGCATCGCACGATCGCCACTGGACGGGCTGCTCAGACTGGAGGTCAGCGACGCGGGCCCAGGCCGCCCTGAAGTACGGACCCCCGACGCCGACGAAACCGGCGGCCGCGGCCTGCTCCTGGTTGAGGCCCTCGCCCACCGCTGGGGCGTCGAGAAACGGGCGAACGGCATCGGCAAGACGGTATGGGCCGAACTGAAGGCCCCGGACATCATCACCGAGCCCCTCACAAAGGAGATCGCGGCAGCCGCAGTACGCCCCGGCCAGACGGTCAAATCGTGGGGCGAGTGGCGCGCGGTGGTCGACGTAACCAGCGAACAGCCCAGCGCAACCGACTCCGTAGTGATCCTGACCCTGGATGAGGGCCCACCCCTGCGCATCCGGGCAACTGAGCCACTCATCGTTCGACAACGGGAGGACGCGTGAGCGCAGTCATCCATTTCATGAACGACTTGGGAGCGCAATCATGGTCGTGACCGCATACATGGCCCGAGGAGGACGTATGAACGCGCAGCACGCCGGCACGCCGCAGGCATCATCGCCGCAGCTCAGGACTGTGGCCGACATCCGCGCCGCACTGAGGGACGGCCGAGGCTTCCCGGGCGGCGCTCCTGGAGGAGCTGGGCTGCCCGAGGGTTCTCGCGGACGAGCGCCAGGGTCACGAGGACGGAGCGGTCAGCGCCCGGTACGTCCACGTGCCGGACACCATGCGCGCGTTCCTCATGGACCAGCTCACCGCGGTCTGGCACGAGTCCCTGGACGACCGGCTGCTCCTCGCCCCGCGCTCCCCGGTCCCGATCCTCGACCGGCTGTTGCAGCAGCGCGCCGCCGAGCGGTGACACCCCGTTTCAGGATCGCACCCAGATGACACCTGGATGCAACGCGGTCAGGGCCGGTCTCCCCGAAAGGAAACCGGCCCTGACCGACACTTACGAAGTCGGGGTGGCGGGATTTGAACCCACGACCTCTTCGTCCCGAAGCAACTTCGGGGACGGTACCGCCTTGATCCGTCGTGCCTCTCACCTGCGCTGATGGTCCGCAGTCGTTCGTGTTCGTCCGCCGTTGTCCGCTGCCGTTGTCACGCAGTTAGACACTCACCGCCGGGCGTCTCGCAGCCAAGATCG
The DNA here is from genome assembly GCF_052216785.1 of Streptomyces sp. JW3. Taxonomy (NCBI): domain Bacteria; kingdom Bacillati; phylum Actinomycetota; class Actinomycetes; order Kitasatosporales; family Streptomycetaceae; genus Streptomyces; species Streptomyces sp. JW3. The sequence goes on from NZ_JBQOUX010000002.1 coordinate 155,548, forward strand.
GTCGGGGACCTACGTCTCGGGATCGTCCTCGTCCTCTGCCCACTCGACGTCTACATCGGTGTACTGAGCGGACGTTTCCGCCCACCTGTAATCCCAAGTCATGCGGCTGCGCACGGTAGTGACGCTGCCATCGAGGAGTTCCTTCTTGGCGGCCTCGATGGCAGCGCTTACGGCGGCCTCGTAGGCGGCCTTGATTCTTGCTGCGTGGATCTTGCGATCGCCCATCTCGAACTCAAGCGTTACGGTCATGACCTTGGGCGTACTCATGTGTCTTCCCCTCCCACAGGTGGCAGCACCTGACATGTGCCGATCCAAGCACGCTGCGGTATCCGTCGTGGAAGATTCGCGGACTCGCGCTTACCGGTTGATGGGAATTTCGTAGACGATCTCGCAGTGAGCAGCGGGCACGACGATGTCGGCCGTCTCGACCGGCCGCCCTTGGTCGCTGTAGTAGGTCCGCCTGATGTGCGTGATGAGTGCGGCCTTCTGGATGCCGAGTAGAGACGCTTCCTCGGCGGTCGCCTGCCGGGGTTCGGGCTGTTCCACGGCGTGGCTGACGGTGACGCCGATGGCGGCCATGCGGTTCACGACTCCGTCCCCGGCGTGTGGGCCTCCCTCGGGGAGTACGACGAGGGTGCCGGCGGTGAGGTCGTACGGCTCCCAGCTCGTCGACAGCTGCACGGGACGGCCGTCGGCCAGGAACTCGTACGCGGTCCGGACACACAGTGCGCCTTGGTCGACGCCGAGCCGTGCCGCGATGTCCGCGGGGGCCGGCACTTTGGCCTCGGTCCGGCTCTCCCAGTCGCCCAGCTTGCCGACAGCCTTCATGTCCGAGCGGAACGGCGACCCGTTGGGCTGCTCACGCGCCGAGGACCGGACGACGCGCACTCGCTGCCGGGGCTCGGCGACGTAGGTCCCTGATCCGGCGCGGCCTTCCAGCACGCCCTGGGAGATCAGCAACTCCTGTGCCCGCCGCACCACGTTGTCGCCCACGCCGAATTCTTGGCCGATTTGGGCGCGTGAGGGCAGGCGGTCTCCCGGCTCCCACACGTGCTCCGCGATCCGCCGGCGGAGTTCGTCAGCGATGCGGAGATAGGGCGGCTGCTCAAGCATGTAGAAAATCTAGTCCACTAGCTCTAATCTAGTTAACTAGCTTCACTGAAAGTGATCGCCGGTGACGGAGGCTGCCCTGTGCCTGCTTCAGAAGTGAGCGCGGAGGCCATCGCAGCGCGGTTATCGGCTGCCGGGCTCGCCACACGCGTGGAGGAGCACGTCCGGCACACGGCGATTGAGGCGGAGGTACCGGAACAGATCTCCGCCGAGTCATGGCTGGAAGCGCTGGAAGCGGTGGCTGAGGCCGACCGCTTCGGCCTTCTGGCTACCAGCCTGGACGCCCGCACCCTGTGGGCGGTCGTACGCAAAGCGGTCCCCACGACGGGCGATGTCGGGGGACCGAGCCATCAGCGATAGGAGCTGAGCAGCGTGCTCAACCGTATCCGCCGAGCCTTCTCCCTCACCAGAGGCCGGCACTCCTCCAAGGGCAGGCACCGCCGCCCCTTAACGCCTTCCCGGCCGCAGACCGCTCCCGTGGGTGCTGACGCGTCGACGGTTGTTCTGAGGCAGGTCCTCGACGGCGCGAGTCACCGTTACTGGCTCATCGGCGAGGACAACGCGCTCGTCCGCCCGTATGTGCTGGCTTGGGAAAGGCATACGCGACGACACCCGACGTCGGTCGTTGCTCCCTACCTGCCGACCGACGTGCGGTCGCCTCTCCTGGGGGCTCGCTGATGTCTCTTCCACGACGAACCCCCACCGCGGATCCCTCACTCACGCCCTACCGATCGACCGTTTGCTGGATCGGCACGCACCACGAGTGCGCGGTGTCGTCCCCGGCTCTGGCACCGGTCGACATTCCGGTGATCTACGAGGCGTGCGACTGCCCGTGCCACTTGGTGCCCGCCAAGTGCGGGCCTGCGGAGGTGGGGCAGTGAACGGTTGTGCGGCCGGTGGCACGCCGGCATACGACATCAGGACCACAGGAGGGCAGGCGTGGGAATGATGACACATGACGAATTGAGACTGCTCCCGTGGGCGGGGGCAGACGGCAAACCGTGCTACCTGAGCACCGCTGATAGAGACGGCTTCATGTCCCGCCTGGCAGATCACGTCGAGGAGATGCAGCTGAGCATGGCGGCCGAGCTGCAGGAGCAAGCCTTGCAGATGCTTGATGACAAGCACGTGGAAGCGGAGCGACTGCGCCTTGTCGTTGGGGAGCTGTCGGGCGCCTTGCAGGACGTGGTGCGTGTGGCGACAAGTCGCGGACATCGAATGCTGCATCCCACACAAACCTGACAGGAAAATATGATCCGTCGACGACGGAATCCATGGGGCGCGGGAAATGTTCGACAAGGTCGATATTTCCCGCGTCGTCTTGGGGGCTACCGTATGGCGTATCGACGCAACTCTGGCCGCTAGTTTTCTGTCGGGGACCTGAGGCGTCTGCGCAGAGTCCAGGTTCGCTCGCCATAAAATCCTATTCGGTTGGGACTACCAGACTCCCTGTGTCGGCCACTGTCGGCGACTCACTGTCTGTTCGAATATCCTCCACCCGCGAAATAAAATCTCTATGAGCTCGGAGAGTATCGTCCAAGAGCTCGTGCCATCCTCGAATATTGATCCGGTGATCATTTTGCATCGAGGACAGTGACACACTGCTTAGCTTGTCCGTGTGGTCCACGATAAATGTTAGCTTGCGGATAGGGAACTGCAATCCTAGCGTTGGATTCTCGTTAAGGAACGAGTCTAGATCGGTCAAGTAGTTGACTGCTCTCAGGTATTCCTCGTTCGACAAGTGATAATTCATCCTCTTAATTTCAACGATCCACAGCGTTCCCGAGTCGTGGAGTAGTACGAAATCCGGCTCTCGGCGATGGCGATTGATGGCTGTTGTGACTAGTGCGACGCCTTCCTTTTTGAAATACCACGACTCGAATGATTTCCTGACACGCTCCAAGGATTCGTTCATGCCGAGTGGAGTCCACTCTGGCGCCAGTAGCCAGGGAGCTTGCTCCAAAAGTTCCTGGAGAGGCTGCTCTAGAGTTGCCCCGTCATCGATTAGAGAGGAAAGACGGTTCACGACTTCGATTCGCTCTGATGCCACTTGCCCGAGAGAATACATCTCGGCAATGCGCGCTTTCTGGAACAGACCCAAGACGATGTCGAGAGGACTGCTCGAATCGGCGGCAACCTCATGCAGAGCCTCAAGAAGCGTCTTGTGGGGACCGATGGTCTTCGCTAGCTGGACGATCTTTTCGGCGTGCTCGGGATTGGACACTGACTCCCGATCGCGGTCCGACACGAGGAGGCGCGCCGCCTGTTTGACCGAATCCTGGTAAGCCTTGTCTCCGGGGGCCTCTACCTCTAGGCGGGTGGCGATGTTGGATGTTTCTTCGAAGTCTTTCCAAGTTTGTTTCGAAAGTGCAGTCTTTCCGCGCTTCGCAAGTTCACGGATCACTGCTTGCCCCCACCTCTTCAGGGCATCGCCAGCCTCAGAACTCCAAATGATGTCTTGACGGTCGGAGCGAATCAAGTCCTCGGTCTCGTCCAACCATTCTGCATGGATTTCTCCGACGAGGTAAGAGCGGATACTGTACTCTCCGTGGAATCCTGCAGGGATACCGAAATCCCGAGTTTGGGAAACGATTTTTCCTCGCGAGAAGATTCTCACTCCCGCCATAGCCTCGTCCTTGTATGGCTTGCGAGTGTAGGCGAGCCATCCGGAAATCGGCAGTTTTTCCCCTGCTTCCGTCTCGACACAGCGATCGTCAAGAATCATTTTGGTCTCATCTAGGATTTCGATATCTAGTTCACCGAGATGGAGGGATTCGGTGAAAAGTGACTCCTCGGTATTATGGAGTTCTACGTCCCAGTCGATGCGTTGAATGCCGAAACGTGCAGATAGTTGCCTGTGAAGTTCTTGACCCGTGGGGACTTTTTTGCGACGGAAGTCGCGCAGCTTTATCGTGGTCCCGTGTTTGGGTGCCCACGTTCCGTTAAGGGGGCCGGGCGTAGGGTGATAAACGTCGTGGGTGTCATCCAAGATGTCATTTAGGGAAAGGATTAGATGAGCTACTTCGTAGCCCTTATCTGTTTTAGCTCCTCCGGCCGTGAGTACTTCCACGGTCTCACAGATTCCGAAGGGGGCGAGTTTCCCGATACCCTTTCGCCCCATAACCGGCCTGTTTTTATGCAGAGATGAATCTTTACCGAAACGCTTCCGTCTATCCGATCCGACCGTGAGGTAGTTGCTATTGACTTCGGCGGCCGTCATTCCGTGACCGTCATCGGTAATTGAGATTTCGTAGGGGCCGACTGGTGCTGCGCCGGGCTTGGCTGCAAGAAACACGCCCCACGGAAGGTGCACCTTCACATTCTCAGCGTCAGCGTCATAGGCATTTGCGATGACTTCTGCGAGAACGGCCGAAACCCTGTCGTACATCCTGATGCCTAGTTTGTCGACTGTTAGTCGACTGATGTGCATCGCGTACGGCTTGCCCGAGTTGGTGGCGGAAGGTGATGAAAGTCCATCATGTGTCTGTACCGGCTGGGAGGGGACGGCGCTGAACAGCGCCCCCTCGTCAGCCCCTTGGCTCTCGTCCCCGCGTCTGTTGTGCTGTGCCACCCTGTCCACCCCTCCCGTGAATGACCGGCGTCTGTGAGTGATGTTTGGTCACCTACAGGGCACACAGTGTGATCTAGTGTCGGCCAACGCGCCAGGGATACGGGTGCATTGATGCCTCTGCAGGGTTAAGATCACTCACATGCTCAGACCCAGTGCTATCGACCTCTTTGCTGGGGCCGGAGGTGCTACTCGGGGCCTACGGGACGCCGGCCTCAACGTCCTTGCTGCTGTCGAGAACGACCCGGAGGCGTCGGAGACGTACCGGCGGAACCATCCCAGGGTGAAGCTGATAAATGCCGACATTCGGCAAGTTAATCCAGTTGGTCTCTTGAGCTCACTAGGCCTAGAACCGGGCCAGTTGGGCCTTCTGAAGGCCTGCCCTCCATGTCAGGGCTTCTCCAGTCTTGCTAAGGGTGCAGTTGACGAGGATCGAAACGACCTAGTTCTTGATGTCGTTAGGTTCGTGAAAGTATTTCGCCCCAAAATCCTGCTTTTGGAAAACGTTCCTGGGCTTCAGCGCGACTCTCGGCTCTCTGCTCTAGTCGCCCAACTGGGCGCCGTTGGCTATCTGTTTCGCGGCATGTCGCTAGATGCGACGAGCTTCGGTGTTCCGCAGCGGCGTAAGCGATTTATTCTCTTCGGTGTCCGTTCGGATTTGGAGTTCTCGGAAGACGAAGATCTTCTCCGTCTGTTGCCTGCAGCGTTCACCACGACCCGGCGTACGGCGCGGCATGCGTTGGATCATCTGAAGCGTTACCGGCGTGACAATGATCCATTGGATACGTATCGCGTTAGCAGTCCTGCTGTGCGGCAGAGGATCGAGGCGATCCCCGTAAATGGCAACAGATTTGACCTTCCAGTTGAGCATCAACTGGAATGTCATCGGAAGCTGAAAGTGCGCTCTGCGGCTAGTTCTTACGGTCGCATCAAACTGGATGAGCCGGCGCCCACGATGACAACTCGCTGTACTACCCCGGCTTGCGGAACGTTCGTGCATCCTACCGAACATCGAGGCCTCACTCTGAGGGAAGCGGCCACGTTCCAGACGTTCCCGGTGAGCTACGTGTTCTGTGGTAATTACGGGTCGATTGAGCGGCAGATTGGTAATGCGGTACCAGTTCGGATGGCCAAGGGGCTTGGCTTGATCGCTCTCTCTATCATTCAGAGGCAGGCGAAGGTGTCAATGAAGGGGCAGGCGTAAGTACCCTCTGTGCTGAGTAAGGGCAATCGCCATTGTCGGTTACTGAGCTTGTTCAGCGTAGCCACCGGCCGGGTGATGGCCTCGGTGCCGCCCACAACGGAGAGGGACCTGTTCCGTTGGGTGAGATGTTCGGCATATCGGCCTGTCGGCGCAGGGGCTCTGTCTCCAAAAATGAGGTTGTGGTTAGAGTGGCGAGCGATGTTGCCAGCGCACTGTTCGAGTGCGGGGTAGGTGCGGGTCAACTAACGTTCCCCTTGCCCGACATCTCCAGGCTCTGGGTTGACGGCCGGGAGAGCTCGGCTTCGTGTGCTGGTCGGTGACCGTGGTGGTGTGCGTTGTTCCCGGTACGGTTCACTCGGTCTCTCTGGTGGTGTCGGCCTGGCCCACGTGTGGCCGCTCGGGGGCGAGGGCGCGGACGGTAAGGTCTATCTGCTGTGTCATGACTGTCATCTGTTCAAGACGGCTGAGGGCTTTTCGTCCGTTCCCACGCTCCGCTGATGTGCACCAGTCCGGCACCAATAGCCAAGAAGGCCACTCCGAGCCACGCAATGGGGTTGTTCGGGATGTTATGCACGCTCACGTCGACTCCGTCCGGGTGGAGTTCGAATGCATGACTGTGTGAGCGATCGTGAGCGCTGCCACGCGTGTTCCTGGTCATGGACGCAGGACACCGTGTTTTCTGGAGTACGTCAAATTCGCAGATATCAGGACACTTGAATTGGTGTAATGGGTAGTTTTGTCTATGAGGTGCAAGCTCCGCGCTGTGCTCTGTCTTTGGCTGCTCAACGCAGCATCACCGGGACGTGAGCCACGCGGCGAGTCCGCTACCCGTGGCAGTGGCGACAGACGCCACCACCCACCCAGGGACACGCTGAATGATCAGGTGTAGTCCGCCGCCGCGGAGTTCGAAAGTGGGACGCGTGGTCTCTGGGGTGTTCTGCATGGCTAGGAGAATCACATGCCTTCCAGCCTTTGTGTGGGTTCTGGCATTTCAGCACAGCGGCACCCCGCGACGTGGTAGAAGCCTAGATTTCTCTACGTCCTCGTACGATCTGTGATCGGTGTGAATCGGTCAGTGATGAAGGGGTTTCTTGATGTGCCTGCAGATCATCGATGTCTCGGACGTACCAATCACCTGAGCTTCCATCCCGTCCGCCGTCGACCCACACACCGTGGAGCGGGCGTGGTTCAGGGCGTCAAGGTGGAGCGCGCAACTGTACGAACGACCTTGACGCCCTGGGCCGCGTCCGCTCGGCTCTGCCTGGGTCGGCGGTGGACGGGATGGGAGCTCCCCACGCACGCCATCCACGGGTCCGCAGTCGGCGACGGTGCCCCCTCCATCCCGGTGCCGGCCGATCCCCCGCCGGAGGCATCGCCCTGACCGCACGCCGCTCTGTGCGGTGATCGACTCATACACCCCGGCGCTTCTACTTCGTGGGCGCGCGTCGGCGCAGCGCGGGCGGAGCGGGCCGAAGGCAGGAGCGGCGCCCGCGGCGGAGCCGGGAGCGCGCCCGGCGAAGCGGAGCGCAGCTGCTTGATCAAGTAGGGAAAGTTCTACCGCGTTTGAGCTCGGGCTGATCGTCGGCGCTTCGTCTGTCTACTCCCGTGAGTAGTCCACGGCTACAGTTGTGGTGGTCGACATAACAGGACGACAGGGAGCGTGCTCACCGGATGGGACCCAAGTCGGAGCGGGTCTACCGCACGATTCGTGAGTGGATCGCTGCGGGCAGGTACTCGCCAGGTTCCAAGCTCCCGTCCGAGCGGACTCTGTCGGAAGAGCTGGAGATCGGCCGTACGGCCCTGCGTCAGGTGCTGGCCAAGCTCGTTGCTGAGGGCGTCGTCGAGGTCCACGGCCGGAGCTCCTACCGGGTGCCGGATCGGTCCGTGTCCACGGAGGCGCCGGCCGATGTGGAGCCCTGGCAGATCCATGGTGAGCGGACGCTGTATGACAACCGCTGGGTGAAGCTGAGCCTCGTTGACGTTGAGCCGCCCGGCGTCGACCGCTTTGAGCACCACGTGGTGAAGCTCCACCACGTGGCCATCGCCGCGATCATCGACGACCAGGACCGTGTGCTCATGATGTGGCGGTACCGGTTCGTCCCCGATTCCTTCGGCTGGGAGCTCCCCGGCGGCATCGTCGACCCCGGTGAGGAACCGCTTCAGACTGCCCTGCGTGAGGTCGAGGAAGAGACCGGCTGGCGGCCGAACGACCTGGAGCATGTGGTCACGTACCAGCCCATGGTCGGTATGGTCGACTCGCCGCATGAAATCTTCGTCGGGCATGGAGCGAAGCTCGTCGGTGAGCCGACCGATCTGGAAGAGGCCGGGCACATCGCCTGGGTGCCTCTGTCCGACATCCCTGGGCTGATGGCCCGTGGTGAGCTGATGGGCTCGGGGACCTTGGTTGCCCTCCTTCACGTGCTCGCTTCGCGGGGCGCCAGCACCTCGCCTACATCCGTTGCGTGAGCTGCTCGATGCGGCGGCGGTGACGTACTGATCCGGTCCGGCTCGCCACCAGTCGGGCCTGCCGCAGGTGCTTCTGAGCCTCGCCGTACTCGCCGCGGGCCAGGTGGGCCTGGGCCAGGTCGCAGCGGAGTCCCGCTGATGCCCTGATGAACGTGGGGTCCGTGGTCTCCAATGCGGCGTACAGGCTGCCCACCGCTTCGGCGTCGCCGACCAGGGCGAGTGCGCTTCCGCGCCACCTGGTGAGGTGGCCTTCGTTGAGGAAGATGCTCAGCATGTCGGGGTCTCGGGGGTCTTCTCCTGCGGGCAGGTGCCGCATCGCACGTTCGAGGGCTCGTCGGCAGTCGTCGGGGAGTCCGGCTCGGGCGCAGATCTCCGCTTCGGCTGCGTAAAGCCATGCCCGGAGGCGCGGCGACATGCTCTGTCCGCCGAGTCGTTGTGCCTCTCGGACCAGGTGGACGGCTGTCTCGGGGCGTCCGGCGTCGCAGAGTACGTATGCCTGCTCGGCGGTGGCGTGTGCGAGGTACATGGGTTCCTCGGCCTCCTGGGCGGCGCGCTTGCCCAGCTCGTAATGCCGCCAGGCTCGCTCCACCGCGCCGACGTCCAGGGCCTGCCAGGCTGCCAGGGTCGCCGCTCCGGCCAGGGCCAAGGCGACCGGGCGGCGGGTCTCCGGGAGTACCGCGAAGGTGAGGGCGTCTTCGAGTCGCGACAGGTGGGCGGTCATCTCGTCGACCAGGCTCGCGGCGCCCATCTGCCGGTCGATGGTCCGGAGTAGTTCGGTCTGGTCCATGAACGTCTTGACCATGGTCAGGCTGACGTTGCGGGCCTCGTCGATGCGGCCGATCAGCTCGTCGTATCCGTCGGCCGGGGTGAGGGCCGGCGGCGACTGGGGTGCGCCGGTTAGTTCGGCGTCGGTGACTCCGAGCAGGGCGCGGAGGATCTTGGCGTAGCGGCTGGAGATCGTGCGGCGGCCGTTCTCCCACTCCGATACGTACACTCGCAAACTCGCGGTTGAGGCGACGGTCAGCATGTGCTGGCGCGCATGGCGTTCGATCTCCCGCACCAGACGTTCTTGCGACCATTCCCGTGCCGTCCGTGCTGCCCTGAGTCCACTCATCGCGTACTGCCGCTCCACGTTGGGGTGTTGAGCCGTAACAGCAGCATGCCTCACATCGTCGCAGGTCGACAGGGGTTAACGGGGTTGGTGTTAACCCCTGTTGGCTACCGGATCGTTGCTCGGCGCGCTTCTCTAGAAGTGTCGCAGGCAGGCAAGTTGAAGCGCCGGACCGGCGACCGTGCTTGACAACTGGTGCGCACCAGATGCAACCTTCTGGTGCGCACCAGAAGGAAGCGCGGCATCATCCGCCGCTTTGCTGCGGCATGCCATCACTGTTCAGGAGCGGCGACCCACCGCCAAGCAAGTACGCCGCTCCCGCCCTTGGAAGGGACCTCCATCATGCGTCAGATCCCCGTCGACACGTCCGCCGCCACCGTCATGGTTGCCAAGCCCGCGCAGTCCAAGGTGCGTGACCGCCGTACCGGTGAGATCGCCTTGGACGCGGACGGCACGAAGCTGATGACCGTGGACGTGATGTTCGCGGCCAACGACGAGGTTGAGATTCTGTCCGTCACCGTCCCGGAGACGGGTATCTCCGGTGAGTTGGTCATGGGTACCCCGGTCGCGCTCACGGGGCTTGTCGCCCGGCCATGGGAGAACGAGTTCAACGGTCAGAAGCGGCACGGGATCGCCTTCCGCGCGGTCGCCGTGACCTCGCTGGCCGCTGCGGGCTCGAAGGCGGCCTGACCATGACCACCTGGTTCATGGTCGCCGTGCTGGTGGTCGCTGCCGCTGCGGGTCTCCTGCGGTGGCGGCGCCCCGCCTGGTACTGGCTGTCCTTCGGCGTCACCCTCGCCACGCTGCGGGTCCTGGTCCGGTACACGTCGGTGATGGACGCGTGCGGGCTGACCGTCCCGCCGGCCCGCTGGCGGCTGGCACTGGCTCGGATGACCGGCCGGGAAGCTCCGGAATTCCGGGCACCGCGCATCCTGCGGCTGCGTCCGACCCGGACCGGCCTGGTGCTGCGGCTCAAGCTCAGGCCCGGACAGGACGCCTTCGACGTCGCCGCCGCCACCGACCGGCTCCGCCACTCCTTCGGCCTCTACGGCGTCACCTCCCGCGAAATCCGCTCCGGGGTCGTCGAACTGCGCATGACCGGATACGACGTGCTGAAGCGGGTGCAGATGCCCGCCAAGCTCGACACCCGGCCGATGCGCGTCCCGGTCGCCCTGCGGGAGGACGGCTCGGTGCACTACCGCGACTACCGGGCCGTGCCGCACGGGCTGACCCTCGGCGCCACGGAGTCCGGTAAGTCGGTCTACCAGCGCAACCTGGTCGCCGGGCTCGCCGCGCAAGACGTGGCCCTCGTCGGGATCGACTGCAAGCAAGGGGTGGAGCTGTTCCCGCTGGCCCGGCGGTTCTCCGCGCTGGCCGACGACCCCGATACCGCCCTGGAACTGCTGGAGGCACTGGTCGGGCACATGGCGGACGTCTATCAGCTCATCCGCGCCGAACAGCGCATCAGCGTCGCCGTGCCGGATGCGGAGATCGCCTCCGACATCTGGGACCTGCCCGAGCATCTGCGACCGGTGCCGGTCGTGGTCCTGGTCGACGAGGTCGCCGAACTCGCCCTGTACGCCTCCAAGGACGAGGAGAGACGACGGGACCGGATCATCACCGCGCTGGTCCGCCTCGCCCAGCTCGGCCGCGCCGCCGGCATCTACCTGGAGATCTGCGGGCAGCGCTTCGGCTCCGAACTCGGCAAGGGCATCACCATGCTCCGCGCCCAGCTCACCGGCCGCACCGCACACCGCGTCAACGACGAGACCTCGGCGAACATGGCCTTCGGCGACATCGCTCCTGACGCTGTCCTGGCCGCGATCCAGATCCCCGCCGAGACGCGCGGGCTGGCCATCGCCGGGGACTCGACCGGCGGCTGGCACCGTACCCGCGCCCCGCACACCTCGCTGCGCGACGCCGTGAACATCTGCAACAGGCACGCCCACCGCACCCCCGACGTGCCCGCCCTGGCGTCCTTCCGTCCGGCCGTCGCCGCGGTGCCCTCGGTTCGGGTCCGGCTGTCCAAGACAGCCCCCGCCACCGCCTGACTCTCTTCCCTCTCTCCGGTCGGCGTGACCGTCCTCGCGCCAGGTCCCTACCCCTCCCATGCCTGACGACAGAAAGGGAACCGTGATGGCCCGCCCCGCTCTCCGCGTCGACGCCGTCCTGGTCCAGGCCGTCATCGCCGGGGCGCTGTCCTTCGCCCACCTCCACGACCTCGCCGCCGCTGCCGGACAGGACGGCTGGAAAGCCTGGGCCTACCCGATCAGCGTCGACCTGCTCCTGGTCGCCGCCTGGCGCCGACTGCGCACCGACGGACCGACTCGGCTGGCCTGGTGCTGGTTCGTCATCGCCCTCGTCGCCTCCCTCGGTGCCAACGTCGCCACCGCCGGTCTCCTCGACCTGACCGCCGTCCCGGCCTGGCTGCGCATCCTCGTCGCCGCCTGGCCCGCGCTGGCCTTCATGGGCGGCACGCTCCTCGCCCACACCACCGCCCACCCCGAGCCGGAAGCGCCGGCCTACCCCGACCCGGCACCCGAACCCCCGGCCGTCGGCGTCGACCGGGAGACCGTGCCCGCGTCTGCGCCCGTGCCCGCGCCCGTGGCGGTCGACGCCGAAGAACCCCCGGCGGCGCTTCCCGCCCCCGACTCTCAGCCCGCCCCGGTACCGCCCGCGACGGACACCCCGCCGGTCCCGGCCGCGCTCGTCGACCACGCCCGCAAGATCGCCGCCGACCACGAGCAGCGGACCGGCGCCCCGATCGACTCCGACACCCTCCGCGCCCGCCTCGGCGTCCCGCCCCAGCTCGCCGACGCCATCGCCGCCCAACTCGCCTGACTGATCGGAAGGAAGGCACCACCCATGACCCGTGACCCCGCCGACCTGACCGCCGCCGACCACCTCGACGCCGCCCGTGAGATGAACGCCGCCGGCCGCCCCTACCTCGCCCACCTCCTCGCCGAGGAAGCCGCCCGCCGCACCACCCGCCCGGCCACCGCCGCCGCCATCCGCGCCACCTACCCCGACCCCACCACCAGCCGAACGGAGATCGACTGACATGCCCGCCCGCGACCACTTCCACTCCGTGATGCGCATCGGCCCGGTGCAGATCGGCACCCACCGCGACCGGCACGGCCGCACCGCGCACGCTGCCGTGTGCACCAACGACAGCTGCGGCTGGTCCGCTGACTACTCCAGCCGCTCCGCCGCCCAGCTCGCCGCCCGCACCCACCGCTGCCGCATCAACTGACCGGAGGTTCTGCCATGGACGTCCCGCTCTGGTTCGCCCTGCTCTGCGTCGGAGTCCTCGGCGTCAAGCTCATCCGCCCGCCCTGGTGGCTCATCGCCGTACTCCTCCTCGGCGGCTACCTCCTCGCCGACAGCCTCCTGGCCCCCGTCATCGACACCGCCGTCAAGTAACCCGCACGCCCACCCGGAAGGAGAACCGTTCATGCTCCGGCCCAAGCTCCCGACCATGCCCCAGCCGACCGGCCCGGCCACCCCGCCTGCTGCTACCACCGTCGTCGAACCGACCACCATCACGCCCGGCACCCCGGCCCCGCCGCCGGCCCCCGCCGCCCCGGTCTCGTCCCGGCCGGTCGTGCAGCTCACACCCGGCACCGCGCTCGCCCTCGTCGGCGGCGGTACCGCCGTGGTCCTGGTCGTCGGCGCCGTCCTGGTCTCCATGCTCCTGGCCGTCGCCATCACCGGCGCCTCGGTCGCCGTCTGCGCCGTCGTTCTGCGCTCCCTGCTCAACACCGACGCCAAGCGTCACTGACCGGCCCCCGGGCGGCTCCGATACCGCCAAGCATCCGCCGCCCGGGCGCCGTCCCCACCCGATCCCGAAGGAACCGGAAGGAAGCCCCCAGCATGCCGCAGCCCACCCGCCCGGCACCCCGCATCTGCCCCAACTGCGACGGCTTCGCCTCCGTCGCCATCACCACCGGCGGACGCACCCCGCACGGCCACCTGCGCACCATCACCGCCGACTGCCGGGCCTGCCACGGCACCGGCACCCGCCCCGCCCCCGCCCCCGCCCGCCGCAACCGGGAGGGCGCTCGTGTCTGACCTGCTCGACCCGATCACCCTCGGCGACCTGCTGAGGGTGGCTTCGGCCCCCGACTACCACCGGTGGGAAGACCAGATCCGCCGCACCGGCGGCTGCGCCGACCCCGTCCACCTCACCGGCTGGACCACCCACAAGGACAAGACCACCGGCGCCACCCTGCACCACTACTCGACCGCCACCGAGCCGGGCGGACGCCTCCGCCTCGCCTGCGGCAACCGCCGCGCCTCCCGCTGCCCGGCCTGCGCCCGGACCTACGCCGGAGACACTTACCACCTCATCCGCGCCGGCCTCGCCGGAGACGACCGCCGCGACATCCCCGCCACCGTCCGCGACCACCCCCGCGTCTTCACCACCCTCACCGCCCCCTCCTTCGGCCCGGTTCACAACCGCCCCGACCACGGCACCTGCCGCTGCGGCACCGCACACGCCCCGGACGCCCCCGAACTGGGCACCGCCCTCGACCCGGCCACGTACGACTACACGGGCGCCGTCCTCTTCAACAACCACGCCGGACAGCTCTGGCAGCGCTTCACCAACCGCCTCCGCCGCGAGATCGCCGCCCGCGCCGGCCTCACCCAACGCGAACTCAAAGAGGCCGCCCGCCTCTCCTTCGGCAAGGTCGCCGAGTTCCAGAAACGCGGCGCCATCCACTTCCACGCCATCATCCGCATCGACGGCCCCGACGGACCGGACTCCGCCCCGCCGTCCTGGGCCACCGTGCAGCTCCTCGACGACGCCGTACGCGCCGCCGCCGCGCACGGCTACACCTCGGTCTCCGCCCCGGCCGCCGCCGACCAGCCCGCCCGCACCTTCCGCTGGGGCCGACAGCTCGACGTACGACCGGTCAAGGCGTTCGGAGACGGCTCCGACCTGACCGAACAGGCCGTCGCCTCCTACGTCGCCAAGTACGCCACCAAAGCCGCCGAGAACACCGGCACCCTCGACCGCCGCATCGGCGAACTCGCCGAACTCGACCGCCACGACGTCCCCGACCACACCCGCCGACTGATCACCGCATGCCGCGACCTGGACCCGCTGTACCCGGACCGGCGGCTCTGGGCCTGGGCCCACATGCTCGGCTTCCGCGGCCACTTCTCCTCCAAGTCCCGCCGCTACTCGACCACCCTCGGCGCCCTGCGCCAGGCACGCGCCGACTTCCGCGCCGAGCAGGAGCGCGCGGCTCTCGGCATCGACGTCGACGACCAGGCGCCGGACACCGTGCTCGTGCTGGCGGACTGGCAGTACGGCGGCCACGGCCACACCCCCGGTGAAACCGTCCTCGCCGCGACCATCGCGCGGGACCTGCAACTCAACCGTGAGACAGCCCGCGAAGCCCTACGCGAGCAGCTCGCCGAGGAAGGAGCCGCAGCATGACCACCGTCACCCCGGAACTGCTGACCGTGCCGGAAGTCATGATGCGACTCAGGCTCGGACGCTCCACGGTCTACGACCTGATCCGCTCCGGGCGGCTCGTCTCCATCACCGTCGGCCGCTCTCGCCGCATCCCCGTCGATGCCCTGCGCGACTTCATCACCCGTGAGATCAAGGAAGCTGCCTGATGGCCAAGCGTCGTAGCCGTGGTGACGGCGGCCTGCACTGGGACGAGAAGAGACAGCGCTGGATCGCCACGGCGAACCTGGGCTTCGATCCGAGCGGCAAGCGGATCGTGAAGCGGGGGAGTGGCAAGACCAAAACAGAGGCGAAGAACAAGCTGAAGGAGGTGCTGCGGGACCACGAGGACGGTCTCGCCATCGCTCCCACCAACTACACGGTCAAGGACGCGGTGACGGACTGGCTCACCTACGGGCTGGCCGGCCTCGACCCCAGCACCGTAGAGACGACCACGCTCCTGAGCCAGAAGCACGTCATCCCGTCACTCGGCGCTCGGAAGCTCCGCGACCTCAGTGCGGAGGACGTAGACCGCTGGTTGGCCATCAAGGCCAGGACGCTCAGCACCCGTACTCTCCAGTCGCTCCATTCCTACCTGAACCGTGCGGTCAAGCGGGCCATGGCGCGGGACAAGGTGAAACGCAATGTCGTTAAGCTGTGCTCCGTTCCCCAGGGGCAAGCGGGGCGTCCGTCCAAGGCGCTCACGTTCGTACAGGCTGAGGCGGTGCTCAAGGGGGCTGAGGGGACCTCGATGTACGCGTACATCGTCGTCGCGCTGCTGACCGGTGCCCGTACCGAGGAGCTGCGAGCGCTCACCTGGGACCACGTCTTCCTCAAGGGGCGTCCGGAGTTCGATCCGCCGCAGCCTCCGCACATCGCCGTGTGGCGCTCGGTCCGGCGGAGCGGGGACACGAAGACCCGGAAGTCTCGGCGCACCCTCGCTCTGCCGGCGCGCTGCGTCGAAGCGCTCTGGCAGCAGTTCGAAGATCAGGGCTGGGATCGGCTCGCCGCTGACGACAAGTGGGAGGAACACGGGCTCGTCTTCTCCTCGGCCGTCGGCAAACCGCTCGACGCTGCCAACGTCCGGCGTGCCTTCCGCCAGGCGCTCAAGGGCATCGACGGGATCGACGCCGACGAGTGGACGCCCCGGGAGCTCCGGCACAGCTTCGTCTCGCTGCTCTCCGACCGTGGCGTTCCGCTGGAGGAGATCTCCCGGCTCGTCGGGCACTCCGGTACGGCCGTGACCGAGGAGGTCTACCGGAAGCAGATCCGGCCCGTGATCCAGACCGGCGCCGTGGTCATGGACGGCATCTTTAAGCACGCACCGGAGCGGTAGTCACGCAGATAGACACGCACACGAAACAGATCAGGCAGCTACTGAATTCAGTAGCTGCCTGATCTGCTGTTTCTCTGTCGGGGTGGCGGGATTTGAACCCACGACCTCTTCGTCCCGAACGAAGCGCGCTGCCAAGCTGCGCCACACCCCGAGTGTCGTCGCTGTCGCGGCGACGTCGTTTACTTTAGCCCACCGCGCGCCGGAGACGAAATCCGATTCAGCAGGGGCGGCGGAGGGGGTTCGGGCGGGCGTGGTCCAGGGCGACCAGGAGGACGGCCAGGGCGTAGAGGGCGAGGCCGAGGAGGAGGGCGTTGCCGAGAACGCCCTTGTAGCCGTGCTGGTCGATGTCGAGGAAGGGGTAGAGGTAGCGGGCCGTGCTGTGGGGGAGGAGGAGTTCGCCTCGGGTGAGGGAGAAGGCCAGGTAGGCCAGGGGGTACAGCATCCAGCCGGCGGTCTGGCGCAGGCGCAGGCGGCCGGGGACGGTGAGGAAGAGCCAGTCGGCGATCGCGGCGAGGGGGAGCGCGGTGTGGAGGATGTGGGTGGCCACGGCGTGCCAGCCGGTGGGGGCCTCAGGGAGGGCGAAGGGGCTCGCCTGGTTGGTCAGGAGAAGGTGGTGCACCAGGGCCGCGGACACCGTGTAGAGCAGGGCCGCTCCGGTCAGGGCGGACGGCAGGGGACGGGCGGCGGTCCAGGCTCGGCGGGCCGAGAGGGTGAGGACCGCGGCCAGCAGGATGCCGCTCTGGACGGTGAAGTGGCTCAGCGGGCGGGTGGTGGGGCCGGCGAGGCTGAGTTCGATGCCGACGCCCGTTACCGCCAGTAGGGCCGTCAGCAGGCGGAAGGTGGCCGCCAGCGGGCGGCGTATCGGCGTCACCACGGCCGTGGCCGGGACCGGTGAGGGCAGCAGCGCGGGCGGGCCCGGGACCGCGGGCAGGTCCGGGATGTCCCTGGGTATCGGTGCGGTCATGCCCTCACGGTAGGGAAAGGGGGGATATGGGGCGATGTGGGTGCGCTGACTGGGTTACCCCAGCCCCGCCCTTGTGCCGACCCGCCCCGTGCCCTATCCCCGCCCCACCAGCGTCAGCAGCGTCGCCTCCGGGGGGCAGGCGAAGCGGACCGGGGTGTAGCGGTTGGTGCCGCAACCCGCCGAGACGTGGAGGTAGGACGTGCGGCCCTGGGCCGTGTGCGTGGAGAGGCCCTTCACGCGGTCGGTGTCCAGGTCGCAGTTGGTGACCAGGGCGCCGTAGAACGGGACGCAGAGCTGGCCGCCGTGGGTGTGGCCGGCCAGGATCAGGGGGTAGTCGTCGGCGGTGAAGGAGTCCAGGACCCGTAGGTACGGCGCGTGCACCACGCCCATCGAGAAGTCCGCCGCGCCGGACGGGCCGCCCGCCACCTCCGCGTACCGGTCCCGCTTGATGTGCGGGTCGTCCAGGCCGGTCAGCTCGATCGACACGCCCTCGACCTTGAGGGTGCCCCGGGTGTTGGTCAGGTTCAGCCAGCCGGCGGCGTCGAAGGTGTCGCACAGGTCCTCCCACGGGTTGTGGACGACGTCGACGGCCGGCGGGTTGCCGTTGAGGCCGTGCCGGCCCTGGAGTTTCTCGACCAGGTAGCGGGCGGGGTTGCGGAGCCGGGGGCCGTAGTAGTCGTTGGAGCCGAAGACGTACGCGCCGGGGAACTCCATCAGGGGGCCGAGCGCGTCCAGGACCTCGGGGACGCCTTCGGGGTCGGAGAGGTTGTCCCCGGTGTTGATCACGAAGTCGGGGCGCAGGCCGGCCAGCGAGCGCAGCCAGCGCTGCTTCTTGCGCTGGCCGCCGACCATGTGGATGTCGGAGACCTGGAGGACGCGCAGCGGGCGCATGCCGGAGGGCAGGACGGGGACCGTCGCCCGCCGCAGGCGGAAGGAGCGGGCTTCGAAGCCCGCGGCGTAGACCAGACCGGCGGCGCCAGCCGCCGCGATGGACAGGGGCACTCCGTATCGCGCGCGCATACGGACATCGTGTCAGATCGCGGAGCGGGGTCGTGCCCGCCTGTGGACAAGTCCGGTGTGGACAAGTCCGGTGTGGACAAGTCCGGTGTGGACAAGTCCGGTGTGGACAAGTCCGGTGTGGACAACTCCGGTGTGGACGACTCCGGTGCGCCCGGCCGTCGCTACCCGTCGTCCGCCGCCCGCCGCCCGCCGCCGCCCGCCGTCGTCCGCCGTCGTTCGCCACCCGGCTACCCGCCACCATCGCCGTCCCCGCCACCCCCCGATATAGACAGGCACCCGCCCCCACGCACCTGCGACAATCGACGGCATGACCACCCTCAAGTCGAAGCTTCAGGACGACCTCAACGCCGCGATCAGGAAGCGTGACGAGCTGCGCTCCGCCACGCTCCGGCTGACGCTCACCGCGATCACCAAGGAGGAGGTCGCGGGGGAGACCAAGCGCGAGCTGTCCGACGACGAGGTGCAGCAGGTGATCGCCCGGGAGGCGAAGAAGCGCCGGGAGGCGGCCGAGGCGTTCGCGCAGGGCGGCCGGGCCGAGAGCGCCGAGCGCGAGAAGGCCGAGGGCGAGGTGCTCGCCGCCTACCTGCCCAAGCAGCTCGGCGACGACGAGCTGGACGTGATCGTCGCGCAGGCCGTCCAGGAGGCCAAGGCGGCCGGAGCCGAGGGGCCGCGGGCCATGGGCGCCGTCATGAAGATCGTGAACCCGAAGGTGGCCGGGCTGGCCGAGGGCGGCCGGGTCGCCGCCGCGGTGAGGAAGCACCTGGCCGGCTGAGCGGGCCGACAAGAGACGGACGGACGGGCGGGCCGTCACTCCCGGGGGAGTGACGGCC